>NZ_JBICZB010000009.1:75112-147588 GCF_043201815.1 Kitasatospora sp. NPDC048296 | reverse complement strand
CTGATCCACCCCGAAGGGCTTCACCGTTCGACTTGCATGTGTTAAGCACGCCGCCAGCGTTCGTCCTGAGCCAGGATCAAACTCTCCGTGAATGTTTACCGGTCATCCGGTCCACACCCGCGTTGAGCGGCACGGCAACCACCGGAATAGGGCGGCCCCGCGCACTGCGTCCTCGCTAGTGTTATTTCAAAAGGAATCTCCAACCCCAGGAAACCCTGAGGCCGGGGATGTCAACATATCTGGCGTTGACTTTTGGCACGCTGTTGAGTTCTCAAGGAACGGACGCTTCCTTCGGACCGCCTTCCAGCGGGCCCTCCGGGCGCTTCGTTCTTTCGTGTTTCCAGCTTATCAGATGTTTTCCGCTCCGTTTTCCGGAGTTTCATTCATCGGATTTGCTTTCCGCTTTGTTGCCCCGGTCTCCCGCGGCGACTCCGGAACTGTACGGGGACCGACCCGCCACATGCAAATCGCCCCCGCCCGGGGTCCCGGGCGGGGGCGATGCGGCGGCGATCAGATCCGACAACCCGGATCAGGCGAACCGGACCAGGCGACCCCGATCAACGGACCTCGGTGATCTCCGGGCCGCGAGCGAACGGGTCGAGCGCGGTGCCGCCGAAGCGGCTCTCGCCCTCGCCGGCGGCGGCAGCAGCCCCACCACCGTCGGCAACCATCTGGGCGTCCTCGGGAAGCTTGAGCACGATCGGGTCGCGGGGCGCCATCGGGCTCTCGCCGCGGACGACGACGGTCTGGCGGAAGACCTGCTCCAGGATGCCGGCCATCTCGGGCTGCACGGCGGCCTGGCCCGAGATCACGCCGCGCAGGAACCAGCGCGGACCGTCACAGCCGACGAAGCGCACCAGCTGCACGCCCTGGGTGCCGTCCGGGAGCTGCACCGGGACCTGGGCGCGGAGGTGCCAGCCGAGCGGGCCCTCCTCCTCGTCCACGATTCCGCCCTGCGAGGTGATGCCGTTGGCGATCTCCTCCCGGACCTCCCCCCAGATGCCCTCCGACTTCGGGGCCGCGAAGGCCTGGAGCTGGATGGCGCTGTTGCCGAGCACGAGGGTGGCGGCGACGATCGCGTCACCCGCGACCTCGACGCGCAGCTCCATGCCCTCGACCCCGGGGACCAGCAGTCCCCCGAGGTCGACGCGGCCCTCCTCGGGGTTCTCCAGCTCGGAGTGGTCCCACGGGCCGTCCGGCCGCGGGGCCGGCGGCAGGCCGAACTTGTCGGCCGGGTCCAGCTCGGTCACGTTCTCGCTCTCGGCGGAACCTTCGACGTCATCGGCCGTCTCGTCGGCGCTGATGGCGTCGTCGGCGAGCTGCTCGACAGCGTCCTCGCTCTTCTGGCGACGACGGAACACGGTCACTGTCCTTCCCGGTCCAAGACCGATGCGAATACCTGCTCGGCTTCCTGCGAGGCCGCGGGAATGCTAGACCGCGGCGTGGCCACCGGTCGACCCGAACCCGCCCTCGGCGCGTGCCGACCCAGGCAGCTCGGCCACCTCGTGGAAGCGGGCCTTCTCGACCTGCTGGATGACCAGCTGGGCGATCCGGTCCCCTCGGCGGAAGCTGACCCCCTCGCGCGGGTCCAGATTGACGACGATCACCTTGATCTCTCCACGGTACCCGGCATCGACCGTCCCCGGGGCGTTCACGAGCGCAACTCCGCAACGAGCTGCGAGCCCGGAGCGGGGGTGGACGAAGGCCGCGTAGCCGTCCGGCAGGGCGATGGCGATGCCGGTGGGGAGCACCGCCCGCTCGCCGGGGGCCAGCTCGGCGTCGACAGTGGTGCGCAGATCGGCACCGGCGTCCCCGGGCTGCGCGTACTCGGGCAGCGGCAGCTCGGGGTCGATGCGCCTGATCAGGACGTCCAGCGGCGGGCGGGGGGTCTCGCTCAAGGGTTCACCTCAAAGGCTCGTGCGCGCTTCATCAGATCCGGGTCGTCGAGGACCTTCTCGATGTCCTCGGGACGACCGTGCGAGGTGAAGTGTTCCAGCTTCACCTGAATGAAGAGCGCCTGAGCACGCACGGCGACCGGTCCGTCCGGGCCGCCGATCCGCGCCTCGGCGGCGCTGTAGATCTTGCGGCCGTGCACTCCGGTGACCCAGGCGCGCAGGTGCAGCACCGAGTCGACGGGCACCGGGCGGAGGAAGTCGGTCTCCAGCCTGCCGGTCACCGCAGGGGCGTGCAGCAGCCAGTTGAGCGTGCCGAGGGTCTCGTCCATCGCCGTCGTCAGCACGCCGCCGTGGGCCAACCCGGGGCCGCCCTGGTGAACGTCCCGGACGGTGAACTCGGCGGTGACGTCGAGTCCCTCGCCGGCGACCGCGTCGATCCGCAGGCCGCCGGGGTGCTGCGGGCCGCAGCCGAAGCAGTGCTCGTAGTGGGAGCCGAGCCGGGTGCCGGGGGCGGGCGCCTCGGGGGCCCGCGGCGGGAGGACGGCGTCCGGCGGCGGGGTGGTCGGGGTCGGCGGCAGCGCGGGCGCCGGCCGGTCGGTGGGGGTGGTGGGGGGTGTCGTACCGGTCACGCCGCCCCACCCTACCCAGGGGTAGCAAGGCCTCCGCCGGGGGTGGCGTCCCACTCCCGGCGTCAGGGCACCCACAATGGAGGGCATGTACGACGAACGCCTCACGGTGCCGCGCTCCTGGTGGCTGCTCCCGGTCGCAGTCGGCCTCACCCTCGCGCTGATCCTGATCCGGGTCAGCGGCCCGGCCGCGCTGGTCGGCCTGGTCGCCGGCATCGCCGCCGGCGCGGTGGCGATCAGCAGCTACGGCTCGGCCCGGATCCGCGTGGTCCAGGGCTCGCTGGTGGCGGGCCCCGCCCGGATCCCGGTGGAAGCGCTGGGCGCCGCGCACGCGCTGAGCCCCGCCGAGGCCACCGCCTGGCGCGGCCCGAAGGCCGACCCCCGCGCCTTCATGCTGCTGCGCAGCTACGTCCCGACCGCGCTGCGGGTCGAGGTGGACGACCCGGCCGACCCGACGCCCTACCTCTACCTGTCGACCCGCTCGCCGATGAAGCTGGCCGACGCACTCGACGAAGCGCGGCGCGGCACCCGTACGTAAGGGGCGCCGGGGCGAGAAGGCCGAGAAAACCGAGAGGGACGGTTCCGCTGCTGCGGGACCGTCCCTACGACTTTGTCCTGGCCGACGCCGTACTGGCTATTGCCATGGTTGCCAGTGCTGTACTGGCCGACGCGCCGCCGAACGACTCCGTCCTCCCGGGCCCGTCCGTGTGGACGGTCCGCGGACCTGCCGTCCGGCCCCGCTGCCCGGGGCCGGAAGGGGCGTTGTGCCGGTCCCGCGGGAGCCACGGGTACCGGTCGCTGTCCGCTGCGGTGCTCAGGCGCCGCAGTCCCGGCAGATCGGGTTGCCGTTCTTCTCGCTGTAGAGCTGACTGCGGTGGTGTACCAGGAAGCAGCTCATGCAGGTGAACTCGTCGGCCTGCTTCGGCAGCACGCGGACCGCGAGCTCCTCGCCCGAGAGGTCGGCGCCCGGGAGCTCCATGCCCTCGGCGGCCTCGAACTCGTCGACGTCGACCGAGCTGCCGCCCTTGTCGTTCCGCCGAGCCTTGAGTTCCTCGATGCTGTCTTCGTTGAGCTCGTCGTCGGTCTTGCGTGGGGTGTCGTAGTCCGTTGCCATTTTTCGCTCTCCCCCTCCGGGTTGTGCGGTGTGTGCGGTATCTCCAGCGCACGTAACGCATGGGGGGTCGGTCTTGTGCCCGACCCGAGGCGGAGATTTTGCCTTACTTCAAGCCCTGTTACTCAATCGACACTCAGCCAGGGCTCCGTTGGGGTGATCCTTTGGGGCTCCGGAGGCCTCACGCTGGGCCATCGCCGACCCGCCAAACGCCCGCCGGGCCAGCGACGCTCAGTGAGCGAAGTCCGTACTGATGTCCGCCAAATCCCTTGCCCACCAGGGATGCCGACCAACCCTCCAGGCCGCAGCCAGACCGGATTCCGGTCACGGACGGCGATCGGCACCCCCAATAGGGTGATCACTCTCCGAGGTCACCCGACACCGTGGAGCGACACAGTGTGAGCTTGGTCACGTTCAGAATCTTCCGGGGCAAATCACGGAAAATCCACCCACTCCGACCTCTCGACGACGTGCCGTCGCCGCACCCTACTCGGCGCTGCGACGGGCCGCCCGGCGCGCCAGCATCGCGGCCTGGCGCTCCTCGAACTTGCGCGCCTGCCCGTCCAGCCCGTCCAGGAACACGCCCAGCTCGTTCTGCGCCACCATGCCCTCCGGGCCGAGGCCGCCGATCTCCATCACGCGCAGCTTGCGCAGCACCGGCTGCAGCACGTCGTCGTGGTGGATGCGGAGGTTGTACACCCCGCCGAGGGCGATCTGCGCGGCGGCGCGCTCGAAGCCGGGGATCCCGTGGCCGGGCATCCGGAAGCCGGTGACCACGTCGGCGACGGCGCGCATGGCCTGGTCGGGGGCGATCTCCAGGGCGGCCTTCAGCAGGTTCCGGTAGAAGACCATGTGCAGGTTCTCGTCGTTGGCGATCTTCGCCAGCAGCTGCTCGCACAACGGGTCGCCGGCGTACTTGCCCGTGTTGCGGTGCGCGATGCGGGTGGCCAGCTCCTGGAAGGCCACGTAGGCGACCGAGTGCAGCATGCTGTGCGCGTTGTCGGACTCGAAGCCCTCCGACATGTGGTTCATCCGGGCCCGCTCCAGCTCCACCGGGTCGACGGCCCGGGTGGCAAGCAGGAAGTCGCGGATGGCTATCCCGTGCCGGCCCTCCTCGGCGGTCCAGCGGTGCACCCAGGTGCCCCAGGCGCCCTCGCGGCCGAACATGGTCGCGATCTCGTGGTGGTAGCTGGGGAGGTTGTCCTCGGTCAGCAGGTTCACCACCAGTGACACCCGGCCGAGCGGGGTCACCTTCGACTGCTCGATGTTCCAGGCCTCGCCGCCCAGCAGGCCGTCGAAGTCACGGCCCTGGCTCCACGGGACGAACTCGTGCGGCATCCACTCCTTGGCCACGCCCAGGTGGCGGTTGAGCTCCTTCTCCACGACCTCTTCGAGGGCCAGGATCAGCCGCGTGTCGGTCCAGCCGCTCGATCCGAGCGAGGTGCTGCTCTGCACAGGGGCGATGGTCACGGTCTTGCTCCCGGGGGACGGGCACGCGCGGGACGGGCGCGTAGGGCGGGCACACGTCGTACGGAGTCGTCGGCGGAACCCACCGGCGGACGCACTTACGGCTGCGTAGGTTACGACACCGTAAGTTGCTCGGGCCGCAAATGACAAGCCGCCCCCGTCAGGCCTGATGTCGTCTTGACGGGCTTGACGGGGGCGGCTGGGAACGGTCGTCCACGAGGCGCGGCGACCCAGGGGGCCCGTTACGGCTCGGGAACGGCCCAGGAGGCCGCTACGGCGCCGGGATGCGCACCCGCATGGTGAGGCCGCCGCCGGCGCGCGGGGTGGCCTCGATGGTGCCCCCGTGGGCGCGCACCACCGAACGGACGATGGACAGGCCGAGCCCGACCCCCTTGTCGCTGCGGGTGCGGTCGGCGCCCTTGATCCGGCGGAACGGCTCGAAGATGTGCTCCAGTTCGTACCCGGGCACCATCGGGCCGGTGTTGGAGACCACCAGCTCGCCCCCGCCCGGCACCTGGCCGGTGGCCAGTTCGACCCAGCCGCCCGGGGTGTTGTAGCGGACGGCGTTCTGCAGCAGGTTGAGCGCGAGCCGCTCCAGCAGCACGCCGTTGCCCCCGACCACGGCCGGATCGAGCTTCGAGCGCAGCTCGACCTCGCGCTTGTCCGCCTCGGCCCGGGTCTGCTCCAGCGCCCGGGTGGCCACCTCGGACAGCTCCACCGGGCGGCGGTCGGTCAGCTCGTTCTCGCTGCGGGCGAGCAGCAGCAGACCCTCGACCAGTTGCTCGCTGCGCTCGTTGGTGGCCAGCAGGGTCCTGCCGAGCTGCTGGAGGTCGGGCGAGGACGCCGGATCGGAGAGCTGGACCTCCAGCAGGGTGCGGTTGATCGCCAGCGGGGTGCGCAGCTCGTGCGAGGCGTTGGCGACGAAGCGGCGCTGGGAGTCGAAGGAGCGGTCCAGCCGGTCCAGCATGTCGTCGAAGGTGTCGGCGAGCTCCTTGAGCTCGTCGTCCGGCCCGTCCAGCTCGATCCGGCGGTGCAGGTCGGAGGAGGCGACGTCGCGGGCGGTGCGGGTGATCCGGCCGAGCGGGCGCAGCACCCGGCCGGCCATCGCGTAGCCGGCCGCGAAGGCGATCACGGCGAGGCAGACCAGGACGGTGAGCAGCTTGCGCAGCAGGTCGTTGAGAGCCGCGGCGGCCTGGATGGACTTGTTGTCGTTCAGCCACTGGTCCAGCGCGGACTGGTTGGTGATGGTCAGGTTGTCCGGCGTCAGCACGGAGATGCCCTGCCCCTTGAGCACCAGGTGCGGCTGGCCGACCTGCTGGAGCGACTGCTGGACGAAGAAGTACATCACCAGCAGCAGGACCACGCCGGCCATCAGGAACATCCCGCCGTAGAGCAGGGTGAGCCGCATCCGGATGGTCGGGCGGAAGGGGAGCCAGGTGAGCAGGCCGTCGCCGGGGACGTAGGTCTCGTGCTGCTGCCGGGCCGGGCGCGGCGGGTGGACGGGCCTGGGCGGTACGGCGCGCGGGCCGCCGGCGGGCGCGCCGGAGGGCCCGCCGGCCGGGGGCGGGGTGGTCATGATGGTCCTCTCGGGGCGTCCGCCGGGGCGGGCGCGGGGTGCGGCGGGGAGTCCTCGGGCGGGCTCCCGGGGGCGTGTTCCAGTCAGATCCGGTAGCCGGAACCGGGCACGGTGATGATCACCGGTGGGTCGCCGAGCTTGCGGCGCAGCGTCATCACGGTGACGCGCACCACGTTGGTGAACGGGTCGGTGTGCTCGTCCCAGGCCTTCTCCAGCAGCTGCTCGGCGGAGACGACGGCGCCGCCGGCCCGCATCAGCACCTCCAGGACGGCGAACTCCTTGGGGGCGAGCTGGACGGTGCGTCCCTCGCGGATCACCTCGCGCCGGCCGGGGTCGAGCGAGATGCCGGCCCGCTCCAGCACCGGAGGCAGCGGGATGGTCGCGCGGCGGCCCAGCGCCCGGACCCGGGCGACGAGTTCGCTGAAGGCGAACGGCTTCGGAAGGTAGTCGTCCGCGCCGATCTCCAGGCCCTCGACCCGGTCGCTGATGTCGCCGGAGGCGGTCAGCATGATCACCCTGGTGGCCAGGCCCTGTTCGACCACCTTGCGGCAGACGTCGTCGCCGTGCACCAGCGGGAGGTCGCGGTCCAGGACGACCACGTCGTAGTCGTTGACCGCGATGCGCTGGAGCGCGGCCTCCCCGTCGTACACCACGTCGACGGCCATCGCCTCGCGGCGCAGGCCGGTAGCGACGGCCTCGGCAAGCAGCTGCTCGTCCTCGACGACGAGAACCCGCACGGTCGTTGTCCCTTCTCCAGGCCGGCCCCGGAAGCGGACGCGCGGCTCCGACGGTGCCTCCATCCTGCCTGGTCATGCGGTAAAGCAGCGATAAGCTGCCGCCCAGGCACGGAGCGCGGTCCCGCGGCGGTGACCGTTCGTACCGGGACCGCTCCGCTTGGACTGTGACGCGGGCAACTTTCTCGTGACGGGAGGTTTCCCCGGTCCCCGGGCGGGGAGGACAGCTGCACACCCGCGATCTGGCTGTTGGCCGATCGCACCCACCCGCCGTGCGTTCATCCGCGCCGGCCCTGGGGCTGGGATGTCACCGGGAGCGGCCGAAGGCCGTCTCCGCGCCCGACCGGAGATCCACCACCTGCCGGCCCGGACGCTTTCGCTGGCCAGACCTCCTCGGGGCGGAGAACGTACGACCGTGCACGTCCGACAAAGTAAGGGGGCCCGTATGGACGCCTTCAAGGCCGGAATCCTGCAGCGCATAGCCAACGCCGAGCAGGATCTGCACCGCGCGATCGAGGCCGGGGACGAGTTCCTCGCCGAGGTGGAGCAGTCCGAGCTGGACGACCTGCGTCGTCTGGCCGCCGAGCACGGTGTGGACACCGTGCTGGAGCGCCACCGCACCGCCGCCTGACCCGACGCCGGTCCTCCGGCACCTGCGGTCCTACGGGGGCCGTGCGAAACCCCAAGCCCTGGCATCCCCCGTGTGCCAGGGCTCTTCGCATGTCCGGAGGGGTTTTCGTCCCGGGGGCTCCGTGGCGGCTCGCGCCGCGGTCGCCCGGTCAGTCCGCCCAGGCGCGCAGGGCGGCCAGGCGCTCCTGCAGCGGCTCGTACACGCCCGGCGCGGCGGCCACGGTGAGCCGGCTGTCCGGGCCGTGCCCGGGGCGGCCGCCGACCAGCGCGCCGGCCTCGGTGGCGATCAGGCAGCCGGCCGCGTGGTCCCAGGGGGCGAGGCCGCGCTCGTAGTAGCCGTCCAGCCGCCCGGCGGCCACGTCGCACAGGTCCACCGCGGCCGCCCCGCCCCGGCGGACGTCCCGCACCTCGGGCATCAGGGCGAGCAGCACCTCGGCCTGGCGCACCCGCACCGACTGGACGTAGTTGAAGCCGGTGCCGATCAGCGCCTGGCCCCACGGCGGGGCCGGGCGGGCCGAGACCGGACGGCCGTCGAGGCGGGCGCCGCGGCCGAGGACGGCGTGGAACAGCTCACCGCGCGCCGGGGCGTGGACGACCCCGACGACGGCGCGGCCGTCCACCTCCGCGGCCACGCTGACCGCCCAGGAGGGCAGCCCGTACAGGTAGTTGACCGTGCCGTCGAGCGGGTCGACGACCCAGCGCACCCCGCTGGTGCCGGGGCGCTCGGCGCCCTCCTCGCCGAGGTAGCCGTCCTCGGGGCGGCGGTCGGCGATCAGCTCCACGAGGAGCTTCTCGGAGGCGAGGTCCATCTCGGTGACCACGTCGACCGGGCTGCTCTTGGTGCCGGCCACGCCGAGGTCGGCGGGACGGCCGTCGCGCAGCAGGGCGCCGGCCTGCCGGGCCGCGTCCAGGGCGACGTCGAGCAGGTCGTCGAGGAGCCGGTCGTCGGGCGGGGCGGGGGTGGACACGGGATTCTCCTCCGGAAGGGGTCAGCGCTCGGCGGCGGCCGGGCGGGGGGCGCGCGGGTTGGGGCAGCAGGCCACCGCGCAGACGTCGTGGCTGGGGCCGAGGGCACCCAGGGCGCAGCGGGTCACGGTCTCGCCGCGCTCGGTGGCGGCCCGTTCCAGGACCAGCTCGCGCACGGCGGCGGTGAACCGCGGGTCGGCGCCGACGGTGGCGGCACGGGCCACCGGCAGGCCGAGTTCGGCGGCCTTGGCGACGGCCTCGGTGTCGAGGTCGTACCTGACCTCCATGTGATCGGAGACGAAGCCGATCGGCACCATCACCACGGCCGACGCGCCGTCGGCGTGCTGGGCCTCCAGATGGTCGCAGATGTCGGGTTCCAGCCACGGGATGTGCGGGGCGCCGCTGCGGCTCTGGAACACCAGCTGCCAGGGCCGGTCGGCCACGCCGGTGCGCTCGGCGACGGCCGCGGCGATCAGCCGGGCCACGTCCAGGTGCTGGGCGACGTACGCGCCGCCGGGGGTGCCGCGGGACGGGTCGTCCGGGGCGCCGGAGGTCTCGGCCATCGCGTCCGGGATGGAGTGGGTGGTGAAGGCCAGCCGGGCGCCGGGGCGGACGTCCTCGGGCAGCTGCTCCAGGGCGGCCAGGGCGGCGTCGATCATCGGCTCGACGAAGCCGGGGTGGTTGTAGAAGTGCCGCAGCTTGTCGACGGTCAGCGCCGGACGGCCCTCCTCGGCGAGGGTGGCGAGCGCGTCGGCCAGGTTCTCCCGGTACTGGCGGCAGCCCGAGTAGCCCGCGTAGGCGCTGGTGGCGAGCACGGCGATCCGGCGGTGGCCGTCGGCGGCCAGCTCCCGCAGGGTGTCCACCAGGTAGGGCGCCCAGTTCCGGTTGCCCCAGTAGACCGGCAGGTCCAGCCCGTGCTCGGCGAAGTCCTTCCGCAGGGCGGCGAGCAGCTCGCGGTTCTGCTCGTTGATCGGACTGACCCCGCCGAACATGAAGTAGTGCTTGCCCACCTCCTTCAGGCGTTCCTTGGGGATGCCGCGGCCGCGGGTGACGTTCTCCAGGAACGGGACGACGTCCTCGGGGGCCTCGGGCCCGCCGAAGGAGAGCAGCAGCAGGGCGTCGTACGGGGCGGCGCCGAAGGGGGAGGGTTTGCGCGCGTCGGACATGGCACCGATCCTGCCACCGAGGGGGCAGGGCCCGGCGCCGGGGCCGCGCGGGTGTCCGGAAAATACCCTTTGCCAACGTGCGTAAGCTGTGTTTACCAGCCTTGTTCCTTACCCCCCGTCCGGAGCCCCCGTGCTGTCCAGCTACCGCCGAATATTCGCCTCCCCTGGCACCGCGGCCTTCTCCTCCGCCGGGTTCATAGCCCGTCTGCCGATCTCCATGGCCGGCATCGGCATCGTGACCATGCTCTCCCAGCTGACGGGGTCGTACGGGCTTGCGGGTGCGGTCTCGGCGACGATGGCGGTCGCCGCCGCGGTGCTCGGCCCGGCGGTCTCCTGGCTGGTCGACCGCCGCGGGCAACGCCGCATCGCCGTGCCGGCCACCGCGCTCACCCTCGCCGCCGCGACCGGGCTCCTGCTCTGCGCCCACTTCCGCGCACCGTCCTGGACGCTGTTCCTCTTCGCCGTCGGCCTCGGCGTCATGCCCAGCGCCGGCGCCATGGTCCGCGCCCGCTGGGCCCACCTCTACCGCGACGACGCCGCCAAGCTGCACACCGCGTACTCCTTCGAGGCCGTCGTCGACGAGATCTGCTTCATCGTCGGCCCGATCCTCGCCATCGGCCTGGCCACCAACGTGTTCCCCGAGTCCGGCGTCCTCGTGGCCGTCGTCGCGCTCGCCGTCGGCATCGCCCTGTTCACCGCCCAGCGCCGCACCGAACCGCCGGTCCATCCGGCCTCGGCCGACGGTGGCGGCAGCGCCATCCTCAACGGCGGCCTGATCGTCCTGGTGCTGACCTTCGTCGCCACCGGCGCGATCTTCGGCTCGGTCGAGATCGTCACCGTCGCCTTCGCCGACGCCCAGGGGCACAAGGGGCTCTCCAGCGTCGTCCTGGCCGTCTGGGCCGTCGGCTCCGGCCTGGCCGGCGCCGTCTACGGAGCGCTCAAGCCCAGGAGCCCGCTGTCCACCCGATTCTTCGTCGGCGTGGTGATGATGGCGCTCAGCATGATCCCCATCCTGCTCGTCGCCTCCACCCTGCACGGCGTCGGCGGGCTGGTCGCGGCGGGTGCCGCCCTGCTGATCGCCGGCGTCGCCATCTCCCCCACCCTCATCTCCGCGATGGCCCTGGTCGAACGACTCGTCCCGGCCGCGAAGCTCACCGAGGGCATGGCCTGGACCACCACCGGGCTCGCCCTCGGCGTGGCCTTCGGCTCCTCGGTCGGCGGCTGGGTGGTCGACGCCTCCGGCGCCTCGGCCGGCTACTGGGTCCCACTGACAGCCGGTGCCCTCGGGGTGCTCGTCGCGCTGACCGGGCTCGGCCGCCTGCGCGCCGGAGTCGCCGCGAACGAGCCCGCGGAAGCGGTCGAACGACCCGTAGACGTCGAACGGTGAACTGACTAATCTCGCCCTACCCGTGGCCCTACCCACGGGTAGGGCGGCCCACCGCCCCCGGACCGCGCCGACCCGTTCGGCCACGGAGCAGGAGGCAGCGCCATGCCCCAGGCCAGTACCGCGACCCGCACCCGGTGGACCAACTGGGCCGGGAACCAGAGCGCCCTTCCCAGCCGGACCGCCACCCCCGGCACCGCGGAGGAACTGGCCAAGGAGATCCTGCGCGCCGCCGACCAGGGCCGCACCGTCAAGGCCGTCGGCTCCGGCCACTCCTTCACCGCGATCGCCTCGGCCGGCGACGGCCTGCTGATCCGCCCGCAGGCGCTCACCGCCGTCCGCGGGATCGACCGCACGGCCGGCACCGTCACCGTCGAATCCGGCCTCCCGCTGAACCGCCTCAACCGGTTCCTCGCCGCCGAGGGCCTCTCCCTCACCAACATGGGCGACATCGAGGTCCAGACCGTCGCCGGCGCCACCAGCACCGGCACCCACGGCACCGGCCGCGACTCCGGCTCGCTCGCCGCCCAGATCCGCGCCCTGGAGATCGTCCTCGCCGACGGCACCGTCAAGCGCTGCTCCCCCACCGAGAACCCCCGGCTCTTCCAGGGCGCCCGCCTCGGCCTCGGCGCCCTCGGCGTGATCACCGCGATCACCTTCGGCGTCGAACCGGCCTTCCTGCTCAGCGCGCACGAACAGCCGATGGCCTTCGACGAGGTCCTGGAACGCCTCGACGACCTCACCGCCGTCAACGAGCACTTCGAGTTCTACTGGTTCCCGCACACCGACCGCTGCTCCACCAAGCGCAACAACCGCAGCCAGGGCCCGACCGCCCCGCTGCCCCGGTTCAAGGAGTGGCTGGAGGACGACTTCCTCTCCAACACCGTCTGGGAGGGCGCCTGCCGGATCGGCCGACGCTTCCCCCGCTCCATCCCCTCGATCGCCGCGCTCGCCAGCCGCGCCTGGTCCGACCGCAGCTACACCGACACCTCGTACAAGGTGTTCACCAGCCCGCGCAAGGTCCGCTTCGTGGAGATGGAGTACGCCGTCCCGCGCGCGGCCGTCGCCGAGGTGCTGCGCGAGCTGAAGGCCCTGCTCGAACGCTCCGACTGGAAGGTCGGCTTCCCCGTCGAGGTCCGCTTCGCCCCCGCCGACGACCTCTGGCTCTCCACCGCCTCCGGCCGGGACAGCGCCTACATCGCCGTCCACCTCTACCGGGGCACCGCCGACCAGGGCTACTTCACCGGTGTCGAACAGCTGATGACCGCCCATCAGGGCCGCCCGCACTGGGGCAAGCTGCACACCCGCGACGCCGAGTACCTGGCCGGCGTCTACCCCCACTTCGGCGACTTCACCGCGCTGCGCGACGAGGTCGACCCGCAGCATGTCTTCGGCAACGACTACCTGCGGCGGGTGCTGGGCGCTTAGCTCGCAGGCGTCTCGGCGGACAGCGGCGGGGCGACCGTCGCGTCCGCCGGGGCGTTGCTCGGTGCGGGCGGCTGCGACGTGGCCCCACCGGTGGGCTTCCCGCCACCGCCCGCCGACGGCGAGGAACCGGCCGACGGACTCGCGCTCGGGCCCGCCGAGGGCGAGGCGCTCCCACCCTGCCCGCCGGCGCCGCTGCTCGGGGTGGCGCTCGGCTCCCGGCTCGGCCGGGTCGTCGCCGGGGCCGAGGCGCCGCCGGACGGCGTGGCCTGCGAGTCGCGCCCGGGGGACGGCCGCTCCGCCGGGGCGTCCTGCGGCGTCGAGGACTTGGGCGTCACCCCGCCGCCGAACGACGTCCCGTTGCCGGACTCGCCCTTCACCGTCGCCGACACCGGCTGCCCGGTGGCCAGCTCGAACGCCACGATCGGTGTCATCGCCAGGACGAACACCAGCCCGGACACCGCCGCGTAGGTCTTCCAGGTCCACCGCCGGCGCGCCCGCACCACCTGCGGCTCGTTCCACTCCGAGGTGATCACCGGCGGCCCGTCCGGCCGCCCCGCGGGCTCCGCCGGATGCTCCGGCTCCATCGGTACCTGGCGCAGCGTGTTCACGGCCTGGTTCGGCCCCCGGTCCACCGCCTCGCGCAGCTGCTCGCCGGTCCGCCGGAAGATGTGCTGGAACACCGCACCGCCGGTGGTGGCCCCGATGCTCACCACAGCCGCGCCCAGGATCGTGCCGTAGACGCCGAGTTCGGAGGCGAGCAGCGCGCCCACCACCGCGGCCAGCGCACTCGCCACGACCTGGGCCACACTCAGATCGATCCGCTTGCGCTCCTCCTTGCCGCCCTCCTCGGCGGGGCTCCACTCCGGCATCAACATCCCTCGGTCCGTGCGACTGCTTCTCGAACAAGCCTCTCTATCTTGCCCAAAGAAGGACACAAGGGACGAAAATGCGGTTCTGCACTCCCGGATTGTGTGAAGATGATCACCGTTCATCCGCCGGTGGTCCGCCATTGGGGGTGCGCGCTCTTGAGATTCCCGTGAATCGCGGGAGACTTGAGCGGCGAGCCGCCCCTCCGGATGCCACGAATGGAGTACTGTTCGTAAAGCCCGAGCCTTGGGTCGACTTGTCGACTGTGCCTGCACCGGCAGCTTGACGAAGAGCCACGGAACGGACACGCACGGCGACGCCGGTCCCGGATCGTCGCGATCTCTGCTCGTGCGAGGACGGCCGGGACACCCAGGCGCGACGTCGACGGATGACGTGGCAAAAAGGCAACCGTGCCACAGCGGCGTGGCCGGGCGTGAGCCCGACACGCCGGGGAACTCAGCAAGGTTGTGGCCAGTCGCGAGTGGGCAGGCCACACTCAGTACGGGAGCAGCGACGCAGGTGACGTCGGCAGGCACCACCCGGGAGGTAACCGTGCCCGAACTGCGGGTTGTGGCCGTCAGCAACGACGGCACACGGCTGGTGCTCAAGGCTGCCGACAGCACGGAGTACACCCTCCCCATCGACGAGCGGCTGCGCGCCGCCATCCGCGGCGACCGGCCGCGCCTCGGCCAGATCGAGATCGAGGTCGAGAGCCATCTGCGCCCCCGGGACATCCAGGCCCGGATACGAGCCGGTGCCTCCGCCGAGGAGGTCGCCCAGGCCGCCGGGATCTCCGTCGACCGCGTCCGCCGCTTCGAGGGTCCGGTCCTCGCCGAGCGCGCCTTCATGGCCGAGCGCGCCCGCAAGACCGCCATCCGCCGCAACGGCGAGTCCCCCGGGCCGCAGCTCGGCGAGGCCGTGGCCGAGCGGCTCGCGCTGCGCGGCGCCGAGAAGGACACCGAGCGCTGGGACTCCTGGCGGCGCGACGACGGCACCTGGGAGGTCATCCTCTCCTACCGGGCCGACGGCGAGGGCCGCAGCGCGTCCTGGACGTACGACCCGCCCCGGCGCCTGGTCCAGCCCAACGACGACGAGGCCCGCGCGCTGATCGGCGAGACCGTCGAGCGCGAGGATGACTCGGTCTTCCCGTTCATCCCGCGGATCGCCCGGCTCCCCCAGGACCGGCCGCCCCGCCCGATGATCGACCGCCCCTCCGCCGACCGCATCATGTCGGCCCGCGAGGTCCGCGAGTCACGGGAGGCCACCGCCGAGTCCCGGGACTCGCTGACCAGCCTGCTCGACGTGGTCCCCGCCTTCCGCGGCGACCTCGCCGTCAGCGGCCCCACCCCGATCGAACCGGTGCCCGCCGAGGTCGCCGAGGAGGGCGAGGAGCCGGCCGCGGCCTCCGCTCCGGCGGTCGGTGCGGGCTCGGCCTACGCCGACATCCTGATGCCGCGGGCCGTCGCCCCGCACCGCGAGCGCCTGGTCGGCACCACCGACCGGCAGGCCGAGGCGGACGGCGTCCGGCCCGGTCGCCGGGCCACCGTGCCCAGCTGGGACGAGATCGTCTTCGGCAGCCGGCGCAAGAAGCAGGAGTAGGACGGACGCCGAAGGGGCGGGAGGCTCGGCCTCCCGCCCCTTCGGCGCATCCGGAATCAGCCCGGCTGGTCGGATCAGCCGGGCTGGTCCGTCACCGCGACCGGGCGGCTCTCGTCGCTCGACCACTCGCTCCACGAACCCGGGTACAGCGTGGCGTTCAGGCCCGCCACCACCAGCGCCAGGATCTGGTGCGCCGCCGTCACGCCCGAACCGCAGTACACCGCGGTCTCCCGCTCGCCCGCGCCCAGCTCCCGGAACCGGGCCGCCAGCTCCGCGGCCGGCCGGAACCGCCCGTCCGGGCCCACGTTCTCCGCCGTCGGCGCCGACACCGCGCCCGGGATGTGGCCGGCCCGCGGGTCCACCGGCTCGGTCTCGCCCCGGTAGCGCTCCCCCGACCGGGCGTCCAGCAGCAGACCGGAGCGTGCCCAGGCCGCGGCGCCGTCCCCGTCCACCGTCGGCAGCTGCCCCGGGGCCGGCTTGAAGTCGCCCGCCCCCGGCTCCGGCAACTCCGCCGTCACCGGCAGACCGGCCGCCTGCCAGGCCGCGAAGCCGCCGTCCAGCACCCGGACGTCCCGGTGCCCGGCCCAGCGCAGCAGCCACCAGGCCCGGGCCGCCGCCATCGAGGCCGCGCCGTCGTACACCACGACCGGACGCTCCGCACTCACCCCGAAGCGGCGCATCGCGGCGCCGAACTCCTCCGGGTCCGGCAGCGGGTGGCGCCCGCCCCGGCCGGGGGCGCCGGGCGCGGCCGCGAGGTCCCGGTCCAGCTCGACGAAGTGGGCACCGGGCAGGTGCCCCGCCCGGTACTCCTCGGCCGCGGTCGGGCCGCCCGGCACGGCGCCGACCAGCTGGTAGCGCACGTCCAGCAGCACCGGCGGGCGCGCGGAGGCGAGCGCCTCCCGCAGCTCGGCCGCGGAGATCAGCGGGGAACCCTCGTTGTTGGTGGTCATGCCGGCCATTGTCGCGCAACGCGCCCCGGGGCGGGTCCGGCGAATCCTTGCCGGACCCGCGACGCCGGGCCCGATCAGACAAAATCCACCGACACGCCCGAACCACCGCTCTTTGTGCGCTCTTTGCCGGATTTTCCGCGCGGCCCGAGGGTTGGGCGCGCGCCAGAGTGGAAGCATCACCCTCGCGCGCGAGGATTCCCGTGCGCCAACCACCCACGAGGAGGCCCGCATTGCCCGCGGTGGAACTCCGACTGGCCCAGGGCACGCCCTGCTGGGTCAGCCTGCTGACCGACGACCTGCCCGGCGCCCGCGCCTTCTACGGTGAGCTGCTCGGCTGGACGTACTCCCCCGGGCCGGGTCAACTCGGCGCCTACGTCCGGGCCGAGCTCGACGGGGAGCCCGTCGCCGGCCTCGGCGTCTCCACCGCCACCGGCTTCCCGGTGCAGTGGACCACCTACTTCGCCGTGGACGACGCCGACCGCACCACCCAGCTGGTGCGCGAGTGCGGCGGCACCGTCGCCGTCGGGCCGCTGCAGGCCGAACGCGCCGGGCGGCTGGCGATCGCCGCCGACGTCTCCGGCGCCGTCTTCGGCCTCTGGCAGGGCGAGGAACACCTCGGCCGCGAGGCCGGAGCGGAACCCGGCGGGCCCGCCTGGGCCGAACTGCTCACCCCAGACGCGGACGGCGCCGCCGTCTTCTACGCCGCCGTGCTCGACTGCCCGGTCCGGCCCACCGACGGCGAGTCCGCGCTGTTCGTGCACGGACGCCCGGTCGCGGGCATCCGCCACCACGCCGACCTGCGCGGCCACCCGCCGCGCTGGCGCACCCACTTCGCCGTCCGGGACACCGCGCTGACCGTCCATCACGCCGTCGAACTCGGCGGCCGTGTCCTGGTCGAACCGCACGACACCGTCCGCGGCCGGGCCGCCCGGCTCGCCGACCCGCAGGGCGGGCACTTCTCGGTGCTCGAAACGCTGTAGCCCGTCCGCTCGCCCCGGGGCGGTCAGGCCTGCTGCTCCTCGAAGGGCAGCACGTCCGGGGAGAGCACCGAGGCCCGGGCGGTCGCGGCGGTCAGCCGGCGGCGGTGGTGCCGGCGGCACAGCACCTCGTAGCCGACCTCGTCCTCCTTCACCGAGATGTCGCCGATCACCACCTGGGCGCCCTCGACGACCATCACCCCGCCGACCGTCCGGGCGTTGTGGGTCGCCCGGGCGCCGCACCAGCACAGGGCCTCGACCTGGAGCACCTCCACCCGGTCGGCCAGCTCGATCAGCCGCTGCGAACCGGGGAACAGCCGGGTGCGGAAGTCGGTCGTGATGCCGAAGGTGTAGACGTCGATGTCCAGCTCGTCCACCACCCGGGCCAGTTGGTCGACCTGCTCGGCGGCGAAGAACTGCGCCTCGTCGCAGATCAGGTAGTCCACCCGGCCGCCCGCCGACAGCCGCTGCACCACGTGCGCGTGGAAGTCGAAGTCGTCCGTCACCTCGACCGCGTCGGCGCGCAGGCCCAGGCGGCTGGAGATGGTCGCCGCGCCCGCGCGGTCGTTGCGGGTCAGGATGACGCCCTGCCGACCGCGCGCGGTGTGATTGTGGTCCATCTGCAGCGCCAGCGTCGACTTGCCGCAGTCCATCGTGCCCGAGAAGAACACCAGTTCAGCCATGGGTGGAGCAAGGGCCTTTCACATCAGGGGGGTTCGGGCGCGGGGAGGTCAAGGGACCGGCTCAGCCGCGGACTTCGAGCAGCGGCACGAACTGCTCGACCGGGGTCATCGAGCCGTGCAGGCCGATCATCGCGGACTCGCCGGGTTCGTTGCGGGAGGCGGTGATCGCGATGTCGTCGCGGGCCGCGGCGACCACGTCGCCGATCCGCCGGTACACCCGCTCGTCCACGGTCGGGCCGAACCAGCCCGCCGCGATCGCCTGGTCCCGGGTGGCCACCCACATCCGGTCGCCCAGCACCTCGCTCCAGACCGCGTGCACATCGGCCGCGGCGCCCGGTACGGCGTACACGTGCCGGGCCCGGCCCTCGCCGCCGAGCAGGGCGACGCCCGCGCCGAGCTCCCAGTCCTCGTCGAAGTCGATCCGGTCCTCCGGCGCGATGTCGATCATGCCGTGGTCCGCGGTCACGTACATCGCCGAGCGCGGCGGCAGCTGCTCGGCCAGCCGGCGGGCCAGCCGGTCCACCGCGTCCAGCGTCATCCGCCACTCGTCGGAGTCCACGCCGAAGCGGTGGCCCGCGCCGTCCAGCTCGCTGACGTAGGTGTACACCAGCGCCCGGTCGTGCTCGGCCAGCCAGGAGGCGGCCAGGTCCATCCGCTCCTCGCCGGTGGTGCGGCCGAGGAAGGTGCCGCCGGAGAGCGCCACCTTGGTCAGCGGGGTCTGGGCGAACAGCGGGGAGGACACCTGGGCGGTCGCCACCCCGGCCCGGTGGGTGCGCTCGAAGACCGTCGGGTACGGCTGCCAGGCCTGCGGGTCGGTGTGCGGCTGCCAGCGCAGCTGGTTCATCAGGTAGTCGGCGCCCGGCACCGCCACCGTGTACCCGGCCAGCCCGTGCAGGCCCGGCGGGGTGCCGGTGCCGACCGAGGCCAACGAGGTCGCGGTGGTGGACGGGAATCCCGCGGTCAGCGGACGGCCGGTGCCGCCCAGCGAGCTCCCGGCCAGCGAGGACAGGAAGGGCGCGTACTCCGGGTGGCGCAGCAGCAGCTCCCAGCCCAGGCCGTCCACCAGGAACACCACCGCCCGGTCGGCCGGGGCGATCGGCAGCGTCGCGGTGAACCCGGGGACGCCCAGGCCCGCCGCCACCGAGGGCAGCAGGTCGCAGAGCGAGCCGCTGCCGTACGGGGGCGCGGGGGCCGCGGCCGGGTCGAGGATCTCGAAGGCGTCGTAGCCGTCGGAGGGTGCGAAGGACATGGAACCGGATTCGTAGCGGTCGGAAGCTGCGGAGCTCAGCGCGGGCCTGGCGGGTCTCGTCGGCGGACCCGGCGGGGATCCGCGGGGCGCGCCCTAGGGCCGCGGGCCGTTGTTGATCGTCGCGTCGGACAGCGCCCGGGCGAACACCAGTGCCTGGGCCACCGTCTCCGGACCGTCACCGGCCTCGCTCACCCGCAGTGAGAGGTCGTCAGCCGTCGCCGAACCGGTGTAGCCGTGGTCGGCCTCACAGTTCGGGTCCGAGCAACCGGCCGGCTCCAGGTCCAGGCGCTGCACCGCACCCCAGCCGATCGTCAGCACCACCTCGCGGGGCAGCGTCCCCGGGGTGTACGTCTCCGGGTTGGCCACCATCCGGCTCACCACGACCGAGCCGATCCGGTCCAGCCGGACGCTCTCCGTCGAGGTCGTCGCGAACGGCACCGCGGGGCTGCCCTCGGCCCCCGACTGCTCGTCGGTGTGGCTCACCACGAACCGGGTCGCGGTCAGCACCAGCACCGTCACGTGCCGGCGCACCTCGTTGGAGTCGAAGGTCGTCTCCTGGTGCACCAGGTAGGAGCTGATCGGCTCCGGGCCCACCGCGGACTCCACCGCCTCGGACACCAGGGCCGGGTAGTAGCCGCTGCGCTCGATCGCCGAGCGCAGGTCCTGAGTGGTGGTGGTACCGGTCTTCGCCATAACTCCATCCTGGCATGGTCCGCCGACGAAGCGGGCGGCGCGGCGCCGAGCTTCGGACATCAGCGCCCACGGGCAGGCGCAACCAAGGAAGGTTACAGCGTGCTCATCGCGCGTGGGCCCAGATCGCTGCGGACGGGCAGTGGTGCGACCCGCACCCGCGCCCCCAGGATCGCCAGTCCGTGCGGGGCGACGACCACCGGTTCGAGGTCCACCGAGGCGATCTCCGGCACGTCGTCCACCAGCTGCGACACCCGCAGCAGCAGCTCCTCCAGGGCGGCGGTGTCCACCGCCTCGGCCCCGCGCCAGCCGAACAGCAGCGGCGCCGCCCGGACCTCCCGGATCAGGCCCGCGACGTCCTGGTCGGTGGCCGGGACCAGGCGGTGGGCCACGTCGCCCAGCAGTTCGGCCGGGGCGCCGGCCAGGCCGAAGGAGAGGATCGCGCCGACGGCCGGGTCCACCGTGGCGCCGATCACGGTGTCCACGCCGCGCGGGGCCATCCGCTGCACCACCAGCTCGGCCCCGGCCGCGCCGCCGAGCAGGGCGTCCAGCTCGCGGTGGGCGCGGCGCAGGCCCGGCTCGCCGGTCAGGTCGAGGC
The DNA here is from genome assembly GCF_043201815.1 of Kitasatospora sp. NPDC048296. Taxonomy (NCBI): domain Bacteria; kingdom Bacillati; phylum Actinomycetota; class Actinomycetes; order Kitasatosporales; family Streptomycetaceae; genus Kitasatospora; species Kitasatospora sp. NPDC048296. The sequence continues at coordinate 126,992 of NZ_JBICZB010000009.1, read as the reverse complement.
GGACGCTGCCCAGGTCGGGGCGGTGGCGAAGGTGCGGGGCGGTCGCCTTCAGGGCCACCGGGTAGCCGAGCTGCTCGGCGGCCTTGACGGCGCTCTCCTCGTCCGGGGCGGGCAGCGTGGGCGAGACGTCGATACCGTAGCGCTCCAGCAGCTCGTGGGTCTCGGCCTCGCTCAGCGTGATCCGGGCGCCGCCGGGCTGGGTGCGCAACGAGAAGGAGCGGCGCGTAGCGCCTCGCACAAGGGTGGTGGTGGGCGACGGGCGGGAAACCGCGGCGCGGGTGCTCAGAGCCGCCTCTACCAGGGCGCGGGCGCCGGGCTCGTCGATCCGGTCCAGCTCGGGGACGCGCGCCGTCTCCTCCGCCTCGGCGGTGCGGTGGCGCCACTGGGCGTAGTGCACGGCGTGCGCCAGGGCGCGCACGGCGCGCTCGGGCGCCGCGTACGCCGGGATGCCGCCGGGGCGCAGCCGGGGCGGCAGGTCGGTCAGGGCCAGGTGGGCCAGCACCAGGGGCTTGCCCAACTCCCGTGCGCGCATGCCCGCCTCGAGCAGGGCGGCGGCGATCTCCGGGTCGTCCGAGCCCATCTCGGGGTTGTCCGGGCCGGTCAGTCGGCCGCCTATGAAGGCGTGCGCGGAGGTGCCGATCGGCGGGATGGCGACGGCGATCACGGCGTCCACGGCGGGGTCGCTGAGCGCGACGTCCAGCGCGATCCGGAAGTTCTCGCCGGTCGCGGCCGTGGTGAGGTCGACCGGCGTGCGCGGGCGCAGGCCGGCGCTCAGGCAGGCGTCGTAGGTGAGCAGGCCGAGCGAGTCGGAGTTGCCGACCACGGCGACCCGGTCGCCGGGCGGCAGCGGCTGCTGGGCGAGCAGTTCGCCGGTGTCGAAGAGCTCGGTGATGGTCGCCACCCTGGTCACCCCGGCCTGTTCGAACAACGCGTCCACGGTGGCGTCGCGCAGGCCGGTGGCGGTGGCGGGGACGGTGTGGCCGGGCGGCAGGCTGCCGGTGTGCCGGGCGCCCTTGACCACGACGACCGGCTTGACGGCGGCCAGGCGGCGGGCGATCCGGGTGAACTTGCGGGGGTTGCCGAAGGACTCCAGGTAGAGCAGCACCACCTCGGTGGCCTCGTCCTCGGCCCAGTACTGGAGGAAGTCGTTGCCGGAGACGTCCGCGCGGTTGCCGACCGAGGCGAAGGACGAGACGCCGAGGCCGCGCTTGTGGGCGGCCTCCAGCAGGGCCACGCCGATCGCACCGGACTGGCAGAAGATCCCGAAGCCGCCGCGGTCGGGCAGGTGCGGGGCGAGCGAGGCGTTCAGCGGGTGCTCGGGGTCGGTGTTGATCAGGCCGAAGGCGTTCGGGCCGACCACCCGCATGCCCGCCGCACGGGCCTGGCGGACCAGGGCGCGCTGGCGGTCCCGGCCCTCCGGGCCGGTCTCCGCGTAGCCGGCGGTGACCACCACCAGGCCCTGCACCCCGCGCACTCCGCACTCGGCGACGGCCGCCGGGACGGCGCTCTCGGGGACGGCGATCACCGCGAGGTCGATCGGCCCGGGAATGTCCAGAATCGAACGGTGCACCGGGATGCCGTCCAGCTCGGTGCCGGGCGGGGCGTTGCGGTTCACCGCGTGGACGGCGCGCGGCTCGCACTTGGGCTCGTACCGGCTCTCGAACTCCGTGTCGAAGCCGCCCAGCAGGTCGCGCAGGATGGCCCGACCGACGGTCTGCGGGTTCCGGGAGACCCCGACCACTGCCACCGAGCGCGGGGTCAGCAGCCGCTGCACCGAGCGGGCCTCGGCGCGGTGCTCGCGGGCGCGCATCACGGCGAGCGAGCGGTCGGTCTGTTCGAGGTCGAACTCCAGGTGCACCACGCCGTCGGCGAAGCTGCGGTGCTGGGTGTAGCCGGCGTCGGTGAAGACCTTCACCATCTTGCGGTTCTCCGGCAGCACCTCGGCCTGGAAGCGGCGGATGCCGCGCTCCTGGGCGACGGCCGCGATGTGCTCCAGCAGGGCGGAGGCCACACCGCGGCCCTGGTGGGCGTCCTGGACCAGGAAGGCGACCTCGGCGTCCGTCCCGTGGTCGGAGGGGCGGCCGTCGGCGTCGATCCGGTCGTAGCGGACGGTGGCGATGAAGTGGTCCCGGACCACCACGGCGAGGCCGACCCGGTTCACGAAGTCGTGGTGGGTGAAGCGGCGGACGTCCTTGTCGGACAGGCGCGGGTAGGGGGCGAAGAAGCGGAAGTACTTGGACTGGTCCGAGACCTGCTCGTAGAACTCCACCAGCCGCCCGGCGTCGGCGGGGGTGATCGGCCGGATCCGGGCCGTGCCGCCGTCGCGCAGCAGGACGTCGGCTTCCCAGTGCTGCGGATAGTCGGGTTGCGCGGGGTTCGCCACCGCGGGGTCTTCCACATTCGTCAGGTTATCCGGCGGCGGGCCGAATGGCGCCGGTCGTGTGCTCGCGGCAGGGTGGACGGGGCCACCGGCCGGGCCTTATGCCCCGAAAAGAAACAATCACAACTCCCGAACGCGGCGGCTCGAAGGGCTTGCCTGCATGCAACACTGGTCTAGACAACGCGGTCGTTTCCCCCGTTCCCCGAGCACGGCCGTGACCAGCTTCACCGGAAAGGCACGTCTCATGGCCGAGCGCCGCGTCACCATCGGTTGGGCCGAGGGCCTGCACGCCCGTCCCGCCTCCGTCTTCGTCCGGGCCGTCACGGCCACCGGCGTGCCGATCACCATCGCCAAGCCGGGCGGCAACCCGGTCAACGCCGCCTCCATGCTCGGCCTCCTCGCCCTGGGCGCCCAGGGCGGCGACGAGGTCATCCTCGCCTCCGACGCCCCCAACGCCGACGAGGCCCTCGACCGCCTCGCCAAGCTCGTTCAGGAAGGCCTCGACGAGCTCCCGGCCGCGGCCTGAGCCCCGCAGCGCACACGAAGCGCCCGGCAGTGCCTAGCACTGCCGGGCGCTTCCGTTCGCAGATTCGATCGCATCCACACCATCGAGCGAACTGCCGAGCGGTCGCCCCTCGCGGATGGCCGATCGCACACATGATCGCGGCATGACGTTCTTCGACCTCGAACGCCCCGAACATGCCTACATGTTCGCCTTTCTCCAGGCGGACGGACACCTCACGCAGGAGTCACGCAATCGCGGCCGGCTCACCGTAGAACTCTCCGCCCGGGATGCCCCGATCCTGGAGAGGTTCCAGCAGCTCTGCCCGCACAACAGCACCATCAGCTACCGGACACGCACGACGAACTTCAAGGCGGAACACACCTCGGCGACGTGGACCGTCTACGCCCGGGAGTTCCGCGAGGAACTGCAGGCGCTCGGCCTGCCGGCGGGCCGGAAGTCCGAGGTTGTCGCGCCACCGAGCGCCCCATTCTCCGAGCGCGACTACCTGAGAGGACTGATTGACGCCGACGGATCGGTGGGACGTACCGCCCAGGACCTGCCGTTCGTCAGCCTCACGACCCAGAGTGACGCCATCGCGTCGTTCTTCATCAGCTATGCCGAAGAACTCTCGGGAGCCGAGCGCCGCATCTTCCATCGAAACAGCCGGGACGGAATCTACAACGTTATGTACGCCCGGGAAGAGGCAGTCGTCATCGCCAATAACCTCTACTACACGCGGTGTCTATCACTGCCGCGAAAGCAGTCTGGAGCCACACGAGCCGGAACGTGGTGTCGGCCAGCGGACATGAAACGGGTAATCAGGCGGAGTTGGACTCCTGAGGAGGACACGATCCTGCTCAGAAGCCCGACTCTGGCCGACGCTGCCAAGAACCTCAAGCGATCCACGAGTAGCTGCCAAGTGCGCCGCTGGCGACTTCTGAACCTGACCGAGGATGAGAGGAAGGCCAGGGGGCAGTTCCCCGCCCCCTGACACAATTCAGCCCTTGACGCAGATCACCTGCTTGAGGTGCGCGACCACCTCGACCAGGTCCTTCTGCTGTTCGATGACCTTCTCGATGTTCTTGTAGGCGCCCGGGATCTCGTCCACTACGCCGCTGTCCTTGCGGCACTCCACGCCCGCGGTCTGCTCGGCCAGGTCACGCGTGGTGAACCGCTTCTTCGCGGCGTTGCGGCTCATCTTGCGGCCGGCGCCGTGCGAGGCGGAGTTGAACGACGCCGCGTTGCCCAGGCCGCGAACGATGTAGGAACCCGTTCCCATCGAGCCGGGAATGATCCCGAGGTCGCCGGAGCCGGCCCGGATCGCGCCCTTGCGGGTCACCAGCAGGTCGACGCCGTCATAGCGCTCCTCCGCCACGTAGTTGTGGTGGCAGCTGATCACCTCGTCGAAGGTGACCTGCGCCTTGGCGAACTCGCGCCGGACGACGTCCTGGAAGAGCGCCATCATGACCGCGCGGTTGTTCTTGGCGTACTCCTGTGCCCAGAACAGATCCTCACGATAGGCAGCCATCTCCGGGGTCTTCGCAAGGAAGACCGCAAGGTCGTGGTCGACCAGGCCCTGGTTGTGCGGCAGCGCCCTGGCGATGCCCATGTGGTGCTCAGCCAGTTCCTTACCGATGTTGCGCGATCCGGAGTGCAGCATCAGCCACACAGAACCGGATGTATCGATACACAGCTCGCAAAAGTGGTTGCCCGACCCGAGCGTTCCCATCTGCTGCATCGCCCGCTCACGGCGCCACTTGACGTCCTCCGCCACGCCGTCGAAGCGCTGCCAGAAGTCGTCCCAGCCCGCCGCGCGGAAGCCGTGCAGCTTGGTCGGGTCGACCGGGTCGGCGTGGAGGCCCCGACCGACCGGGATGGCCTGCTCGATCTTGGAACGCAGGCGGGACAGGTCGTCCGGGAGGTCCTTGGCGGTGAGCGAGGTCTTCACCGCGCTCATCCCGCAGCCGATGTCGACGCCGACCGCGGCCGGGCAGACCGCGCCCTTCATGGCGATGACGGAGCCGACGGTCGCGCCCTTGCCCAGGTGGACGTCGGGCATCACGGCGAGGCCGTGCAGCCAGGGCAGGGAGCTGATGTTGCGCAGCTGCTGCATGGCCGCCCCCTCGACCGTCGCCGGGTCGGTCCACATCCGGATCGGCACCCGGATTCCGGGCACCTCGGTGTACGTCATGGTTGAACGACCTCCAGAGGTCGGGTGGTTCAGAAATGGAATCGCCGCGCATATGCAAATCCCGGTGCGGCTCGGGGAAGTTCAGAAACGGGCGCGCTCAGGCAGCCGGAGCGGAACAGGGGAGATACGGCCTTGGGGAGCGTCGTCGTATGGCTCGCTCGACCCGCATGGTGACCGCCTCCCTTCGTTCGTCGCAGTTCGCACGTTCTGTGCGTCGGGGAACATCTATCCACGGAACGGGCCGGGCCCGCAACGGATTTAAAAACGCGTCCGGCCCGGCGGAGCGGGAAGCTCCACCGGGCCGGACCGAACGACAGCGGGCGTCAGCTGACGACGGTGACCTCGCCGATCCCGAGCGCCCGCACGTCCGCCTCGATCGCGGCGGCGTCGCCGACCAGGACGGTGACCAGGCGGTCCGGCGGGAAGGCCGCGACCACGGCCTCGGTGGCCGCGGCGGTGGGCAGTTCGGCGAGCTGCCGGTAGACCTCGGCCTGGTAGTCGTCGGCGAGCTGCTGCTCGACCTGGTCGGCCAGGGTGCCGGCGACCGAGCCCGCCGTCTCGTACTTCAGCGGCGCGACGCCGACCAGGAACTGCACGGCCTCGTCGCGCTCGGCGTCGGTGAGGCCCTCGGCGGCGAGGGTGCGCAGGATGGTCCAGGTGTCGGCGAGCGCGGGCGCGGTGGAGGCGGTGTCCACCGAGCCGCTGATGGCCAGCAGCGCGCGGCCGCTGCCGTCGGCGGCGGAGCGCAGCGGCTGGGCGAAGGCCCGCACGCCGTAGGTGTAGCCCTTCTCCTCGCGCAGGACCCGGTCGAGGCGGGAGGTGAGGGTGCCGCCGAGGCAGTAGGTGCCGAGGATCTGGGCCGCCCAGACCGGGTCGTGGCGGTCGGGCCCGATCCGGCCGATGAGCAGCTGGGTCTGGACGGAGCCGGGGCGGTCGACGATGACGACGCGGCCGCGGTCGTCGCCGGTGACGGGGGAGTGCGCGGAGGGCTCGGCGGAGGAGCCGGTCCAGGTGCCGAGGGTGCTCTCCAGCAGGGCGGGCAGCTCGACGCCGGTGAGGTCGCCGACCACGACGACGGTGCTGGTGGCCGGGCGCACGTGGGCCTCGTAGAAGGCCTTGACGACGGCGCGGTCGATCGGCTTGACGGTCTCGGCGGTGCCGCTGCGGGGCCGGGAGAGGCGGTCGGCGGCGTCGAAGAGCTCGGCGTAGAGGGCCTTGGCGGCGCGCCGGGCGGGGTTGGCCTGCTCGTGGACGATCTCGTCCAGGCGGTTGGCGACCAGCCGCTCGATCTCCTCCGCGGGGAGGGCGGGGGCGCGCAGGGCGTCGGCGAGCAGGGTGAGGCCGCGCTGGAGCCGGGAGGCGGGGACCTCCAGGGAGACCCGGATGCACGGGTGGTCGGCGTGGGCGTCGAGGGTGGCACCGGCGCGCTCGAGTTCGGCGGCGAACTCCTCGGCGGTGAGGGTGTCGGTGCCCTCGTTGAGAGCGCGGGCGAGGATGGCGGCGATGCCGTCGAGGCCCTCGGGTTCGGCGGCGAGCGGGGCGTCGAGGAGGACCTCGACGGCGACCAGCTGCTGGCCGGGCCGGTGGCAGTGCAGGACGGTGATGCCGTTGCCGAGGGCGGAGCGCTCGGGGGCGGGGAACGCCCACGGGCTGGGGGTGCCCGGCCGGGGCTGGGGGTGGAAGGTCATCGCGGGGACGTAGTCGGTGCTCATACGGCGGCACCCTCCTCTTCGGAAGCGGCGTCGGAAGCGGCGGCGGTCGGCTCGTAGACGAGGACGGCCCGGTTGTCGGGGTGGAGCCGGGCCTTGGCGACGGCCTGGACCTCTTCGGCGGTGACGTCGAGGACCTTGGGGAGGGCGTCGTTCAGCAGCTTGGGGTCGCCGAACAGGACGGCGTAGCGGCAGAGTTCGTCGGCGCGGCCGGCGACGGTGGTGAGCCGGTCGAGCCACTCGCGCTCGATCTGGGCCTGGGCGCGCTCGAGCTCCTCCGGGGTGGGCCCCTCGGCGGCGAAGCGGGCGAGCTCCTCGTCCACGGCGGCGTCGATCTGCTGGATGGTGGCGTCGCCGGAGGTCTTGACGTCGAGCCAGCCGAGGCTGGGGGCGCCGGCGAGGCGCAGCAGGCCGAAGCCGGCGGCGACGGCGGTGCGGTCACGGCGGACGAGCCGGTTGTAGAGGCGGCTGGACTCGCCGCTGCCGAGGATGGTGAGCGCGAGGTCGGCGGCGTCGGCCTCCCGGGTGCCGTCGTGCGGCAGGCGGTAGGCGGCCATCAGGGCGCGGGAGGGGACGTCCTCGTGGATCTCCTCGCGCAGTTCGCGGCCGATGGTGTCGGGGAGTTCGCCGGAGCGCGGGGGCTGCTTGCCGTCGTGGCCGGGGATGGAGCCGAAGTACTTCTCGACCCAGGCGACGGTCTGCTCGGGGTCGATGTCGCCGACGACGGACAGCACGGCGTTGTTGGGCGCGTAGTAGGTGCGGAAGAACGCGCGGGCGTCCTCCAGGGTGGCCGCGTCCAGGTCGGCCATGGAGCCGATCGGGGTGTGGTGGTACGGGTGGCCGTCGGGGAAGGACAGCGCGGTGAGCTTCTCGAAGGCGGTGCCGTACGGGACGTTGTCGTAGCGCTGGCGGCGCTCGTTCTTGACGACGTCGCGCTGGTTCTCCATGGACGTCTCGTCGAGGGCGGCGAGCAGCGAGCCCATCCGGTCGGCCTCCAGCCAGAGGGCGAGCTCCAGCTGGTGGGCGGGCATGGTCTCGAAGTAGTTGGTGCGCTCGAAGCTCGTGGTGCCGTTGAGCGAGCCGCCGGCGCCCTGGACGAGTTCGAAGTGGCCGTTGTTGGAGACGTTGGCCGAGCCCTGGAACATCAGGTGCTCGAAGAGGTGGGCGAGGCCGGTACGGCCCTTGACCTCGTGCCGGGAGCCGACGTCGTACCAGAGGCAGACCGCGGCGACCGGGGTGAGGTGGTCCTCGGAGAGGACGACCCGCAGGCCGTTGGCCAGGCGGTGCTCGGTGATGGCGATGCCTCGGCTGGAGGCGGGGGCCGGGTTGGCCATGCGCTCGGGTCCTTCCCGTCGTCGATGTCGGGGTTCGTGTGGCGTCCCCCATTGTGGTGCAACGCGCGGAAGGTGTGTTTGTGTCCGCGCGGACGGGGCGTTCGCCAGGGGCGGAAGAGGGCCGCTGACCGGGAGTGTCGGCGGGAGGGTCCACAATGGGGGCGCCGTGCCCTGTTGACGGCGCCCGGTTGACGGGTCCGACGGCAGGGCGGGGAGCAGGACGGCGACGCCCGTCCGACCGACCGACGACGGCCGACGACCGACCGACGACGGACCGACGACACAGCCAGCGACACGTAAGGGAGCCCCGCCGCGATGGCCCGCCGCAGTTCGCAGACCCCACCGCCCGGAGACTTCGAGGAGCGGATCCTCGATGTCGACGTCGTGGACGAGATGCAGGGCTCCTTCCTGGAGTACGCCTACTCGGTGATCTACTCGCGTGCGCTGCCCGACGCGCGGGACGGTCTGAAGCCGGTGCACCGCCGGATCCTGTACCAGGCCAACGAGATGGGCCTGCGCCCGGACCGCGCGCACGTGAAGTGCGCGCGCGTGGTGGGCGAGGTGATGGGTCGGCTGCACCCGCACGGTGACGCGTCGATCTACGACTCGGTGGTGCGCATGGCGCAGCCGTTCTCGATGCGGCTGCCGCTGATCGACGGGCACGGCAACTTCGGTTCGCTGGGCAACGACGACCCGCCGGCCGCGATGCGCTACACCGAGTCGCGGCTGACGGCGGCGTCGATGGCGATGGTGGAGTCGATCCACGAGGACACCGTCGACTTCGGGCCGAACTACGACGGCAGTGAGCAGGAGCCGCTGGCGCTGCCGGCCGCGTTCCCGAACCTGCTGGTGAACGGCGCGACGGGCATCGCGGTGGGCATGGCGACGAACATGCCGCCGCACAACCTGTCCGAGGTGGTGGCTGCGGCCCGGCACCTGATCAAGCACCCGAACGCGGACCTGGACACGCTGATGCGGTTCGTGCCCGGTCCGGACCTGCCGACGGGCGGGCGGATCGTGGGCCTGTCGGGGATCCGGGACGCGTACGAGTCGGGCCGCGGCACCTTCAAGATCCGGGCGACGGCGACGGTGGAGTCGGTGACGGCCCGCCGCAAGGGCATCGTGGTGACCGAGCTGCCGTACAACGTCGGCCCGGAGAAGGTCATCTCGAAGATCAAGGACCTGGTCAACGCGAAGAAGCTGCAGGGCATCGCGGACGTCAAGGACCTGACCGACCGCGAGCACGGGCTGCGGCTGGTGATCGAGGTGAAGAACGGCTTCGTGCCGGAGGCGCTGCTGGAGCAGCTGTACAAGCTGACGCCGATGGAGGAGACCTTCGGCATCAACAACGTGGCGCTGGTGGACGGCCAGCCGCTGACGCTCGGGCTGAAGGAGCTGCTGGAGGTCTACGTCGACCACCGCTTCACCGTGGTGCGTCGGCGCAGCGACTTCCGCCGGCGCAAGCGCGAGGAGCGGCTGCACCTGGTCGAGGGTCTGCTGGTGGCGCTCGTCGACATCGACGAGGTCATCGCGATCATCCGGTCGAGTGACAACGCGCAGCAGGCGAAGGAGCGCCTGATGGAGCGCTTCTCGCTGTCGCAGACGCAGACGGCGTACATCCTGGACACCCCGCTGCGGCGGCTGACCCGGTTCGACCGGGTGGAGCTGGAGCAGGAGAAGGCGAAGCTGACCGCGGAGATCGCGGAGCTGACCGAGATCCTGGAGTCGGACACCCGGCTGCGCAGCGTGGTGTCGTCCGAACTGGGCGCGGTGTCCAAGCAGTTCGGGACGGAGCGGCGCACGGTCCTGCTGGAGGCGGGGGCGGCCCCGGCGGCGGCGCTGGCCGTGCCGCTGGAGGTCGCGGACGACCCGTGCCGGGTGCTGCTGTCCTCGACGGGGCTGCTGGCGCGCACGGCGGACGGCGAGCCGTTCGAGGTGTCGGAGAAGCGCTCCAAGCACGATGTGATCGTGTCGGCGGTGCACGCGACGGCGCGCGCGGACGTGGGTGTGGTGACGTCGGCGGGCCGGGTGCTGCGGCTGCCGGTGATCGACCTGCCGGCGCTGCCGCCGACGCCGTCGCCGACGCTGGCCGGCGGTGCGGCGGTGGACGAGTTCCTGCGGCTGGAGGCCGGGGAGCGGGTGCTCGGGCTGACCACGCTGGACGAGTCCTCGCCGGGCCTGGCGCTGGGCACGGTGCAGGGCGTGGTGAAGCGGGTGGTGCCGGAGTGGCCGGCGAACAAGGACGAGTTCGAGGTGATCGCCCTCAAGGAGGGTGACGAGCTGGTGGGCGCGGTCGAACTGCGCACCGGCGAGGAGGACCTGGTCTTCATCACGTCGGACGCCCAGCTGCTGCGCTACCCGGCGGGCCAGGTCCGTCCGCAGGGCCGCCCGGCGGGTGGCATGGCGGGCATCAAGCTGTCGGACGGCGCCCGGGTGCTGTCGTTCACGGCGGTGGACCCGGCCGCGGACGCGGTGGTGGTCTCGGTGGCGGGGGCTTCGGGCACCCTCGCCGGTGACGAGCAGACCAGCTGGAAGGTCACCCCGTTCGAGCAGTACCCGCGCAAGGGCCGTGCCACCGGCGGCGTCCGCTGCCAGCGCTTCCTGCGCGGCGAGGACGGCCTGACCTTCGCCTGGGCCGGCGCCGCTCCGGCCCGCGCCGCCACGGCCAAGGGCGCCCCGGTCGACCTGCCGGAGCGCGACCCGCGCCGCGACGGTTCGGGCACCCCGGTGACCACTCCGATCGCCGTGGTCGCCGGCCCGGCGTAGCGGGAGGAGCCCGGGGAGGGCGGGGTGCCTGCGGGCTCCCCGCCCTCCGGCGCCCCCGGACCGGGCCGAACCGCTGAGGGTAGCCTTACGCGGGTGAGCACCTGTGCGACCGTGTCGCGTGAACTTTCGGAACCGCTGACCGCCACGGCCGCGGTGGCGGCCACCTGGCTGCTGCTGGAGCAGAACGGCCCGTGGGGCGCGAAGGCGCTGCGGGAGAGCCACCTCGACCCCGCGACCGGACGCGCGCTGGAGGAGGCCACGGCGGGGACCGGGGTGCGGATCGCGCTGATCCGGCGGCCGGGCCGGCACGCCGACTGCCTGCCGACGACGCGGCACGAGGTGGTCGTGGCGCACACGGTGCCGGGCCGCGGCTGGGTGCGCCGGGCGCAGGTGGCCGATCCGGCCGAGCTGCTGGAGCTGGACTTCACGGCGCTGGGGGTCGGCGACCACACGGGTTTCGGGGCGGAGCACGTCGGCGGCCCGGTGGCGCTGGTGTGCACCAACGGCCGCCGGGACCGCTGTTGCGCGTTGCTGGGCCGTCCGCTGGCGGCGGAGCTGGCCGCGGCCGGGCACAGCGAGGTGTGGGAGGTGACCCATCTGGGCGGGCACCGGTTCGCCCCGACGATGCTGGTGCTGCCGTACGGCTACGCGTACGGGCGGCTGACGGCGGAGACCGCCAAGGAGGTGCTGGCCGCGACGGCGGCCGGGCACATGGTGCCGGAGTGGGCCCGGGGCTGCTCGGGCTGGGAGCGTCCGGGCCAGGCGGCGGAGCACGCGGTGCGGCTGGCGACCGGCGAGACCGGGGTGGACGCGCTGACCCTGACCCAGCGGCCGGACGGCGAGGGCCGCTGGCTGGTCCGGGTGATCCACCGGGACGGCCGGGCCTGGGAGGTGGACGTGATCGAGACGGTGAGCGAGCCGGCGCGTCCGGAGAGCTGCGGCAAGGCGGCGGGGACGCCGTCGCGGATGGACGTGCTGTCCGTACGGGGCGTGTAGCGGCCCCGCGCCCGTGGGGGTGAGCGCGGGACCGCGGCGGCGGCAGGGCCGCAGGCCGGCGGCAGGGCCTCAGCCGGTGGCCTTGCCGACGAACTCCGTGGTGTAGGTCCTGGACAGGTCGATCGTCCCCTCCTTGCCCTTGACGTCCGGGTGGAAGGCGGCGAGCACCGCGAGCACCGTCTTGGGGCCGTCGGCCGGCATCACCCCGTCGGTGGTGAACATCGGCAGGGTCGACTTGATCGCCGCCGCGTACTGCTCGGCGCCGCCCTGCGCGTAGTCGGCGGGCATCTTCGCGGCGATCTCCTCCGGGGTGCGGGCGGACATCCACTTGAGGGTCTTCACGAAGGCGTTGGTGAGCTTCTGGGTGGTGTCCCGGTTCTTCTCCACCCACTCGGTGTTCATGTACAGCGAGGACGAGGGGTAGAGCCCGCCGAGTGCCTGGCGCGAGCCCTCGGGGGTGCGCATGTCGTAGAGGATCTTGCCGAGGCCCTTGTCGAGGACGTTGGCGACGGTCGGGTCGGTGGTCATCCCGGCGTCGATGCTGCCCTGCTGGAGCGCGGCGATGAAGGTCTGGCCGGCGCCGACCGCGATCGGGCTGAAGTCGCTGACGGCGGCGCCGTTCTTGACCGCGAGGTACTTGGTGAGGAAGTCGGTGGAGGAGCCGATGCTGGTGACACCGAGCTTCCGGCCCTTGAAGTCGGCACCGGACTTGATCGCGTCGGCCTGCTCGGTGGAGACCAGCTCGACCTCGCCGGGCGCCTGGGCGAACTGCACCACGGACTCGACGTGCTTGCCCTTGGCCTGCAGATCGATGGTGTGGTCGTAGAAGCCGACGGCTCCCTGGACGTCGCCGGCCAGCAGGGCGGTGGTGGCGTTGACGCCGGCCGGCTCGCTCATCAGCTCGACGTTGACGCCGGCGTCGGCGAAGTAGCCGAGCCGCTGGGTGAGCATCGCGGGCAGGTAGATGACCTTGTCCAGGCCGCCGACCATGATCTTGACCTTGGGTCCGTCGACCTGCCGGCCGGCCGGGGCGGCGGCGCCGTGGGTGGAGGTGGCGGCGTCGTTGGCGCAGGCGGAGAGCGGGAGGAGCAGCACGGCGGCGAGGGCGGCGACCGCCGCTCTGCCTGTCGGGTTCGGGCGCATGGGTGGGGGTGCCTCTCTTACGGACGGGAAAGGGGGTCAGCGGCCGTCGCCCGCGTCCGCGGGCTTCCAGCGGAACAGCTTCTTCTCGGCGTAGGTCAACAGCCCCTCGGTCACCAGGGCGACGACCGCGAGGATGGTCATGGCCGCGTACACCCCGGCCGCGTTGAAGGTGCCCTGGGCGGCGGCGACCATCAGGCCCAGGCCCTTGGTGGCGCCGATGTACTCGCCGACGATGGCGCCGATCAGCGCGAAGCCGAAGCTGACGTGCAGGCTGGTGAAGATCCAGGTGGTGGCGGCGGGGATGACCACCTGCAGGGTGACCTTGCGGTTGTCGGCGCCGAGGATGCGGGCGTTGGCGACAAGGTTGCGGTCCACCTCGCGGGCGCCCTGGAAGGCGTTGAAGAACACCGGGAAGAACACCAGCACCACCGCGGAGGCGACCTTGGAGGCCGGGCCGAGGCCGAACCAGATCAGGAAGATCGGGGCGAGCACGATCCGCGGGATGGCGTTGAGCACCTTGATGTACGGCCCGAACACATCGGCCAGGAAGCGGATCCGGCCGAGCGCGATGCCCAGCAGCACACCGCCGATGACGCCCAGCACCCAGCCGGTGAGGGCCTCGTACAGGGTGTATCCGATCTGTTCGCCGAGCGAGCCCTGCGCGGTGCCGTGGGTGACCCACTGCCGGATCTGGTCCCAGATCCTCGACGGCTGCGAGAAGTTGAACGGGTCGATGACGTTCGTCCGGGCGCACACCTCCCACAGTCCGAGGAAGGCGATCAGCACCCCGACCCGGGCTCCGTAGACGCCCAACTTCCGGTTGCGTGCGGCCCGTTCACGGGCCTCGGTTCTCGTCGTGACGGCTGCGGGCTTCCCCGCCACGGCCGACGCGGTCTCGGACACGCTCTCAAGCGGCACGACCCGCTCCTCTCTCCCGGGTGATGCGCACCTCTTCGCCGAGCGAGGCCCAGATCTCGCGGTACAGCTCGACGAACCTCGGTTCCAGCCGGACGGCCTCCACGGTGCGCGGTCGTGGCAGGTCGACGGTGAAGATCTCCTTGACGGTGGCCGGCCCGGCGGTCATCACCACGACGCGGTCGGCGAGCGCGATGGCCTCGTCCAGGTCGTGGGTGACGAAGATGACCGAGGCCGCGCTCTTGGAGGAAGCCGTCCCCGCCCACAGCTCCAGCAGCTGGTCGGACATCAGGGCGCGGGTCTGCACGTCCAGCGCCGAGAACGGCTCGTCCATCAGCAGGATCGCCGGGTCGTTGACGAAGGTCTGGGCGAGCGCGACCCGCTTGCGCATGCCGCCGGAGAGCTGGTGCGGGTAGCGGTCCTCGAAGGCCGCCAGGCCGACCCGGCCCAGCCAGTCCCGGGCCCGCTCCCTGGCCTCGGCGGTCGGCACGCCGCGGAAGCGCGGACCGGCCATGACGTTGGACAGCACGGTGCGCCAGGGGAAGACGGCGTCCTGCTGGAAGACGAACCCGACCTGGGAGTCGATCCCGCGCACGGGCTCGCCGTGCACCCGGACCTCGCCCTCGGTGGGCTCCTCCAGGCCGCTGACCAGGGTCAGCGTGGTGGACTTGCCGCAGCCGGTGGGGCCGACGACGGCGACGAACTCGCCCTGGGCGACGGTCAGATCGAGATCGCGGACGGCGGTGTGCAGGGCCCCGGAGGGGGTGCGGAAGCGTTTCGTCGCGCCGGCCAGCTCGATCGCCGGGGTGTTGGTCATGCTTTGCCTCCCGGGTCAGTGCTTGCCCCGGAAAGGTAGGAGCGGGCCCGGCCCCGGCGGGAGCCTTCTTCGCGTAGTGCGACTTCTCCGCATTGAGGGGTGTTCTGCTCGTTTTGCTTCCGCTACAACTGCGGGGACGCGGCTGACAGAAACACGGCGGAAACATAGGGTGTCCCAACCCCCGCCCGCACCACCCCGCAGCCGCCGAGAGGAGGCCCGGATGAAGCTCCCCCGCTGGCCCCGCCGGGTCTTCGCGCAACTGCTGCTGAGCCAGACCGTCGTCACCGTCGGCGTCACCACGGTGACGGCCGGACTGTTCCTGGCCCCGGTCAGCAGCGAGCTGGACCACGACGCGATGCAGCGCGCGCTGTCCATCGCCCAGGCCACCGCCACCGACGAGACCATCGCCCGGGCCGCCGCCGCCCGCGACGTGGTCACCGCCCAGCGCAACGCCGAGCAGATCCGGCTGGCCACCGGCGCCAGCTTCGTGGTGGTCACCGACCTGGACGGGATCCGCCTCTCGCACACCGACCCGGGCCGGATCGGCCACCGGGTCAGCACCGACCCGGAGCCCGCCCTCAGCGGCCGCAGCGTCACCGCGATCCAGCAGGGCACCCTGGGCCGCACCGCCCGCGGCAAGGTGCCGCTGCGGATGGCGGACGGCCGGATCGTCGGCGAGGTGTCGGTCGGCATCAGCGACGACTCGATCCGCCGCCGTCTGCTGAAGATGCTCACCGGCATCCTGCTGTGCGCCGGCGCCGGCCTGGCCGCCGGCACCGTCGCCACCCTCGCGCTGGCCCGCCGGCTCAAGCGCCGTACCCACAACATCGCGCTCGCCGACATCTCGGCGCTGCTGGTCGAACGCGAGGCGATGCTGCACGGCATCCGCGAGGGCATGGTGGCGCTGGACGAGCGCGGCCGGATCCGGCTGGCCAACGACGAGGCCGTCCGGCTGCTCGGCCTGCCCGAGGACTGCACCGGCCGCCCGATCGCCGAGGTGCTGCCGCCGGGCCGGCTGACCGACGTGCTGACCGGCCGGATCACCGGCGCCGACCTGCCGGCCGTCCGGGACGACCGGGTGCTGGTGGTGAACCGGATGGCCACGGCCTCGGCCGGGCCCGAGGGCGGCGCGGTGGTGACGCTGCGCGACCGCACCGAGCTGGAGTCACTGGTCCGCGAGCTGGACACCACCCGCAGCCTGACCGAGGCCCTGCGCGCCCAGGACCACGAGCACGCCAACCGGATGCACACCCTGCTCGGCCTGCTGGAGCTCGGCCGCCACGAGCAGGCGGTCGCCTTCATCTCCGAGCAGTCCGGCTCGCACGCCGTGGTCGCCGCCAAGATCGCCGAACAGGTGCAGGACCCCCACGTGGCGGCCCTGCTGGCGGGCAAGACGGCGGTGGCCGGCGAGCGCGGGGTGCGGCTGGTGCTGGCCCCGGCGGCCCACCTGCCGGACGCGGTGGTGGACGCCCGGGCGCTGGTGACGGTGCTCGGCAACCTGGTCGACAACGCGGTCGACGCCCTGGCGCCCGCCGGGGGCGGGCAGGTGGCGGTGACGCTGGCGGCGGCCGGCTCCACGCTGCTGCTGCAGGTCGCGGACAGCGGCCCGGGGGTGCCGGAGGAGCTGCGCGAGCAGGTCTTCGAGGAGGGGTGGACCAGCAAGGAGGCACCCGCGCACCGTCCGCGCGGGCTGGGCCTGGCGATGGTGCGGCGGCTGGTCGAACGCACCGGCGGCCGGATCGTGCTCGACTCCGGCCCGCTCGGCGGCGCCCGGTTCACTGTCGAGCTGCCCGAGGCCCTGCTCACCACTCAGCTCGTGGAGGCGTGATGATCGACGTACTCGTGGTGGACGACGACTTCCGGGTCGCGGACGTGCACGCCGCTTACGTGGCCAAGGTCCCGGGCTTCCGGGTCACGGGCACCGCGCACTCGGCCGGGGAGGCGCTGGCCGCGCTGGAGCGCCGCCCGGTGGACCTGCTGCTGCTCGACCACCACCTGCCGGACGAGACCGGCCTGGCCCTGGTCCGGCGGCTGCGGGAACGCCAGGTGGCCTGCGACGTGATGATGGTGACCGCGGCCCGGGACGTCTCCACCGTCCACGCCGCGATGCAGCACGGCGCACTGCAGTACCTGGTCAAGCCGTTCACCTTCGCCGGGCTGCGGGACAAGCTGGTCTCGTACGCCCAACTGCGGCACGCGCTGACCGCACCGGCCCGGGAGGCCGGCCAGGACGAGGTGGACCGGCTGTTCGCGACCCTGCGCAGCGTCTCCGCCCCGGCCGGCGCGCTGCCGAAGGGGCACTCGGCGCCGACCACCGACCTGGTGCTGGGCGTGCTGCGCCGGGCGGGCCGGCCGCTGTCCGCCCAGGAGGTCGCCGACGCCACCGGGCTCAGCCGCTCGACGGCGCAGCGCTACCTCAAGCAGCTGGAACGGGACAGCCGGCTGCGGCTGACCCTGCGCTACGGCGACACCGGCCGCCCGGAACACCGCTACGGACTGGCCGCCAGGGCGTAGCCCGGCATGCGGACACGGGGGAACCCCGGCGGCCCCAGGCCCGCCGGGGTTCCCCGGGGCGCGACGCTCAGGGCAAGCCCTAGGCCGCGCCCGCACCGGTGAGGGCACGCACCTCCAGCTCGGCGAAGCGGTCCGCGTCGGCGGGCTCGGGCGAGGTGAGCGTCCCGAGCCAGCCGGCCAGGAAGCCGAGCGGGATGGAGACGATGCCGGGGTTCTCCAGCGGGAACCAGTGGAAGTCGACGCCGGGGAACAGCGCCGCCTTGGAACCGGAGACCACCGGCGAGAAGAACACCAGCACGATCGCCGGGACCAGCCCGCCGTACACCGACCAGACCGCGCCCCGGGCGGTGAACCGCGACCAGAACAGGCTGTACAGCAGCACCGGCAGGTTGGAGGATGCGGCCACCGCGAAGGCCAGGCCGACCAGGAAAGCGACGTTCAGCTGCTGGGCGTACAGGCTGATCACGATCGCGACGGCGCCGATCCCGGCGGCGGCGAACCGGGCGACCACCACCTCCTGCTGCTCGCTGGGCTTCTCCCTGACCTCGGCCGCACGACCGCGACGCGGGTGGCCCCGCCAGGCGCCCGCCCAGATGTCGTGGGCGAAGGCCGCCGAGGAGGCCAGGGTCAGCCCGGCGACCACGGCGAGGATGGTGGCGAAGGCGATCGCCGAGATCAGTGCGAACAGCACCACCCCGCCGGTGCTGCCGTTGCCACCGCCGAGCACCAGGGCGAGCAGCGGGACGGCGGTGTTCCCGGCCGGGTTGGCGTGCCGCACCTCGGCCGATCCGACCAGTGCGGAGGCACCGAGGCCGAGCGCGATGGCCATCAGGTAGAAGCCGCCGACCAGCCCGATCGCCCACATCGTGGAGCGGCGGGCGGCCCGCGCGGTGGGCACGGTGTAGAAGCGGGACAGGATGTGCGGCAGGCCGGCGGTGCCCAGCACCAGCGCCAGGCCCAGACTGAAGAAGTCCAGCCGGCTGGTGAAGGTGGCGCCGTACTTCAGGCCCGGTTCGAGGTAGCGGTGCCCGGCGCCGCTGTGCTCGGCGGCCTGGCGCATCAGCTCGAACAGGTCGCCGTGGAAGCGGACCACCAGCAGCACGGTGAGCAGCACCGAGCCGGCGATCAGCAGGAAGGCCTTGACGATCTGGATCCAGGTGGTGGCCCGCATCCCGCCGACCGTGACATAGACGATCATCAGAGCGCCGACGGCGATGATGGTCCAGGTCCGGGCCTGGGAGCTGTTGGTACCGAGCAGCAGGGCGACCAGCGAGCCGGCGCCGACCATCTGGGCGACCAGGTAGAGCAGGGTGACCACGACGCTGGCGCCGCCGGCGGCCGCGCGCACCCTGCGGCGGCGCAGCCGCAACGCGAGCACGTCGGCGAGGGTGTACCGGCCGGCGTTGCGGACGAGTTCGGCGACCAGCATCAGCACGACCAGCCAGGCGACCAGGAACCCGATGCTGTAGAGCACGCCGTCGTAGCCGTACAGGGCGATCAGTCCGGCGACGCCGAGGAAGGAGGCGGCGGAGAGGTAGTCGCCGGAGAGGGCGAAGCCGTTCTGCAGCGGGGTGAAGTCGCGGCCGCCGACGTAGAAGTCCTCGGCGGCGTTGCCCTGGCGGCCGACCCAGAGGGTGATGCCCAGGGTGACCAGGACGATGACGGCGAACAGCACGATCGCCAGGTCGTGGTGGTCGCCGGTGGGGGCGACGGGCGGCGGGGTGGCGGCGGTCGTCACCGCGTTCATCAGGGTCGTCATCGCAGCTGGTCCTGGGTGTCCCAGCGCAGGCCCAGGGCGGCGCGGTCGCGCTTGGTCCGGGCGTTGCGGGCGTAGAGCCAGGTGAGCAGGAAGGTGGTGGCGAACTGCAGCAGGCCGAGCAGCCAGGCCACGTTGATCGGGCCGGCCACCCGGCTGCGCATCACGCCGGGGGCGACGGCCTCGGCGGCGACGTACACCAGGTACCAGCCGAGGAATGCGCCGCTGACCGGGAAGACGAACACCCGGTAGCTGCGGCGGATGTCCTGGAAGGCCGCGCTGGCCTGGACCGACCGGTAGACCTCGGTGCTGTCGGTGGTGCTCGTCGGCGCCGACGGCTCCTGCGGCACGACGGCCGGGGCGAGCGGCGCGGCCGCGAGCTCGGGGGCTGCGGCCGACTGGGTGGCGGCCGTACGGGTGGACACCGGCTGGGCCGGTACGGCCGTTCGGCGGGGTGCGACAGCTGGCTCGGACGCGGTGGCGGCGGCCGGAGCGGCCCACCAGTCGAATCGCTGCCCCTGGCCGGGACTGCTGGTCTGCTGCTGTGGCACTGCTGCTCCTGGGCCGGGCCGGGCGTTCTGACCCGAACCATCATGGGGGCCACCGGCCACCGCCCCTGACCATCGCAGATACGTTCACCCGATGAGGTGGTCGATCATCTGACGGACACTCATCCGACTACTGCTGCGTACCGGTGATTCCGTGACGGAAGGCGTACGCGACGGCCTGTGCCCGGTCCCGCACCGCGGTCTTGGCGAACAGGTTGTTGATGTGCGTCTTCACGGTGGCCTGGCTGACGAACAGCCGCTGGGCGATCTCGGTGTTGGAGAGCCCCTCGGCGATCAGCGCGAGCACTTCGGCCTCCCGCACGGTCAGCCCGTCCGGCAGCTCCCCGGGCCGGGCGGCGGGCCGCCCGGCGGTCGGCGCGGGCTGGGCCGGCTTCTCCGAGAGCCGTTCCAGCAAGCGGAGTTGGACCTGCGGGGAGAGACCGGCCGCACCCGCGCGGACGTCCGCGATGGCCTTGGCGATCTCCTCACCGCCGGCGTCCTTGGTGAGGTAGCCTCGCGCACCGGCCTGCAGCGCCGGGAACAGCGAGTCGTCGTCGGCGTAGGTGGTGAGCACCACGACCTCGGTCTCCGGGTGGGCGGCCCGGATCCGCCTGGTCGCCTCGACACCGTCCACCCGCGGCATCCGCAGGTCCATCAGCACCACGTGCGGGTGATGACGCTCCACCAGGGCCACGGCCTCCTCCCCGTCCGCCGCCGCGCCGACCACCTCGATGCCGGGCAGCAGCCCCAGCAGCATCACGATGCCCTCACGCACCACGGTCTGGTCGTCCGCCACCAGCACCCTGGTGACCGTCCCGCTCATGCGTCCACCTCGCGGCGCCCGGCGATCGCTTCGCGGAATCCGCACCTCCCGATGAGGGGTTCGTCGCGCTCACTCATTCCGGCACCCGCAGCAGCACGCGCCATCCTCCGTCCTCCGGGCCCGCCAGCAGGGTGCCGCCGAGCAGTTCCGCGCGTTCGCGCATCCCCAGCAGACCGTACCCGCTGCCGCTGTCGGCCAGCTCTCCGGAGGACTCGCCGCGCGGCGCCCGGGTGTTGCGTACCTCCAGCTCCACCGCCCCGTCCAGGTAGCGCAGTTCGACGGTGCACCGGGCACCCGGCGCGTGCTTGCGGACGTTGGTCACCGCCTCCTGCGCGGTGCGCCGCACCGCCAGTCCGGCCTCGGCGGCCAGCGGCCGGGGCGTACCGGTGACGGTGAGCACGGCCCGCTCGCGCTCGGTCAGCTCCACCAGGAACTCGCCGACCGCAGTGAACTCCCCGCGCAGCGCGGACAGCGCCTGCCGGGTCTCGGCCAGACCGTCCTGCGCCATCCGCCGGGCGGCGACGACCCGTTCGCGGATCTGCTCGCGGTCGGTCCCGGCGTCCAGCATCAGCCGGGCCGCCTCCAGGTGGACCAGTTGCGCGGAGAGGCTGTGGGCGAGCACGTCGTGGATCTCCCGGGCGATCCTGGCCCGTTCGGCGAGCGCCGCGCTCTCCGCCTCGGCGGCCCGGGCGGCGCGCTCCTGGGCGAGCAGCCTGCGGGCGGTGCCGCGCGCCTCGATGTCCAACCGCAGCAGGAAGCCGACCAGGACGCAACCGCCGACGGTGGCGGAGATGCTGAGCCAGCTCGCCGGGGAAGCCATCGTGTACGAGCCCAGCGCGGCCGCCGTGGCGAGCAGCGCGGGCCCGGGCGGCAGCCGGATCAGTACCGTCGCGGCCAGCCCGATCCAGAGGAAGTCGGCCAGCGTGTAGGCCAGCCCCCAGTTGGCGAGCCAGGCGCCGCCGACCAGGACGGCGGCCAGCAGGTACGAGGCCGCCGGACGCTGCTCCCGGGTGGCGCGCAGGTACAGCGCGCACAGCGCGATGGCCGCGGCCAGCCCGGCCGCTGCGGCCGCCACCGCCCAGCCGGCGTACTTGCCGTCGGAGAAGGTCCCCCACCCGACGATGACCAGCAGGACGCTCCGGCCGAACACGGTGAGGACCCGCCGCGGCCGGCTCTCGGCCTCGCGCTCCAGTCCCTCCCGGGACGGCCAGCGGGTCCAGTACCTCCCGGCCACGGGTGCCTCCTCGGTGCTCACGGCGATGGGTCAGTGCAGGACGGCGGCGGTCTGCGCGGGCTCCAGCGTCCGGGCCCTGAAGTTCACCACGAGCGAGCGGACCAGCAGCAGGACCGCCATGCCGAGCATCAGCGTGCTGCCCGCCTGATGGACGCCCAGGGCCGAGCCGAGCGCGTAGAGCCCGATCCGGATGGCGATCATCCCACCCCAGGCGGCCAGGGTGGTCTTGGTGCCCTTGAGCAGGACGGTACCGTCCGCGGCCCGCCAGATCCGGACGGTCCAGCCCCAGACGGTGCCCATCGCGAGCACGGCTACCATTCCGGCAGCCAGCAGGGCGGCCGACAGCGCGGCGTGCTGGTGGTCGATGATCTGCGGATCGCGCAGCGCGAGCACGCCCAGGATCAGCGGCAGCAACCAGAAGCGGCGCTCGGTGTCCAGGCGTTGGACGCGCATCTGGCGCTGGACCACCAGGACCGTCACCGCGGCGATCACGAGGAGGTTGGCTACGGCAGGCATCGGATCATCCGTCCCGAGGAGAGGCTTGTTCTGACCTCTCCGACGCTACGGATCCGACGGTTCCCGCTGATCGGAACCGGGGTGGACCCCGGGTGGAACCCGGAACGCGAGGGCCCTCCACCCGTGGGTGGAGAGCCCTCGCGCACTGCCCGGGATCAGGCGTCGATGCGCGAGCGGTCCAGGGTGGCCGCCGAGTCCACGATGAACTCCTTGCGCGGGGCGACGTCGTTGCCCATCAGCAGGTCGAAGATCTTCTCGGCCTGTTCGAGGTCGCCCAGGTTGATCCGGCGCAGCGTGCGGTGGCGCGGGTCCATGGTGGTCTCGGCCAGCTGGTCGGCGTCCATCTCGCCCAGACCCTTGTAGCGCTGCACCGGCTCCTTCCAGCGCATCCCCTTGCGCTGGAACTCCAGCAGGGTCGAGCGCAGTTCGGCGTCGGAGTAGGTGTAGTGGTACTTCTCCTGGCCGCGCTTGGGGTTGGTGAGCTCGATCCGGTGCAGCGGCGGCACGGCGGCGAAGACCCGGCCCTGCTCGACCATCGGCCGCATGTAGCGGTGGAAGAGGGTCAGCAGCAGGGTGCGGATGTGCGAGCCGTCGACATCGGCGTCGGCCATGAAGATGACCCGGCCGTAGCGGGCCTGGTCGATGTCGAAGGTGCGGCCCGAGCCGGCTCCTATGACCTGGATGATCGCGGCGCACTCGGCGTTCTTGAGCATGTCGCTCACCGAGGCCTTCTGCACGTTGAGGATCTTGCCGCGGATCGGCAGCAGCGCCTGGAACTCGGAGTTGCGGGCGAGCTTGGCGGTGCCGAGCGCGGAGTCACCCTCGACGATGAACAGTTCGCTGCGTTCGACGTCGTCGCTGCGGCAGTCGGCCAGCTTGGCCGGCAGCGAGCTGGTCTCCAGCGCGGTCTTCCGACGCTGGGCCTCCTTGTGCTGGCGGGCGGCGACCCGGGTGCGGGCGGCCGCGACCACCTTCTCCAGCACGGCCCGGGCCTGCAGCTTCTCGTCCTTCTTGGCCGAGGTGAGGAAGGCCTTGAGCTCCTTGGCGACGACGGCGGCGACGATCCGGTTGGCCGCCGAGGTGCCGAGCACCTCCTTGGTCTGGCCCTCGAACTGCGGCTCGGCGAGCCGGACGGTGACCACCGCGGTGAGGCCCTCGGTGGCGTCGTCCTTGGTGATGTCGTCCTCGGCGACGCGCAGCAGCTTGCTGGCGCGCAGCACCTCGTTGACGGTCTTGGCCAGCGAGCGCTCGAAGCCGGTGACGTGGGTGCCGCCCTTGGGGGTGGCGATGATGTTGACGAAGGAGCGCAGGGTGGTGTCGTAACCGGTGCCCCAGCGCAGCGCGATGTCCACCCCGAGGTGGCGGGTGACCTCGGTGGGGGTCATGTGGCCGAGCTCGTCCAGGACGGGCACGGTCTCCTTGAAGGTGCCCTCACCGTGCAGCCGCAGCACGTCCGAGACCGGCTTGTCGGGGGCCAGGAACTCGCAGAACTCGGCGATGCCGCCGTCGTAGTGGAAGACCGACTCCTCGACCTGCTCGCTCTCGGTGAGCCGCTCGTCACGCACGACGATGGTCAGGCCGGGGACCAGGAAGGCGGTCTGCCGGGCGCGGTTGTGCAGGTTCTCCAGGGAGAGCTTGGCGTCCTTGAGGAAGATCTGCCGGTCGGCCCAGTAGCGGATCCGGGTGCCGGTGCGGGTCTTCGGCACCTTGCGGCTCTTGCTGAGGCCGTTGGCCGGCTCGAAGGGCGAGTCCGGACCGGCCTCGGTGAAGATGCCGGGGGTGCCGCGGCGGAAGCTGATCGCGTGGGTGTGGCCGCTGCGGTCGACCTCGACGTCCAGGCGGGCGGAGAGCGCGTTGACGACGGAGGCGCCGACACCGTGCAGACCGCCGGAGGCCGCGTAGGAGCCGCCGCCGAACTTGCCGCCGGCGTGCAGCTTGGTCATCACGACCTCGACGCCGGACAGCCCGGTCTTGGGCTCGACGTCGACCGGGATGCCGCGGCCGTTGTCGCGGACCTCGACCGAGGAGTCCGGGTGCAGCACGACCTCGATGTGGTCGCAGTGGCCGCCCAGCGCCTCGTCGACGGAGTTGTCGATGATCTCCCAGAGGCAGTGCATCAGGCCGCGGCTGTCGGTCGAGCCGATGTACATGCCGGGGCGCTTGCGGACCGCCTCCAGGCCCTCCAGGACGAGCAGGTGCCGCGCGGTGTAGTTGGAACCGTCGTCGCCGGCCAGCAGCGCGGACGGCACGGTCGTTTCGGCACTCACGCGGCACTCTCCTCGGTGAAGTTCTGTCTCATCGGTCACATCCGGACGCATCCGGTCCAACCGCCAGTGCAGCACGCCACACTGACAGTCGTCGCTCTGTGTGCTGGCACCCCTACTGCAGGCGCACAGCACGGCAGGCCTGTCCCGCGCAGCTTGTACGCGCTGCGCGAACAAGGACCGCGCCCGGGCGTGGGCCCTGGGGGCGCCATCTCCTCCCGGTACCACCGGTCCTGGCGGATCGTGGGGTCCGGCGCAGCCTCCGGAACTGCCGTTATGCAGGCTACCGGGGCCCGGGACGGGGCTTATGCTCCAACCCGGCAGAGGATTATGCTACGCGGACCTCGGACCCGATCCCGATCGGGCGTTCGAGCGACGGGCGGATCCCGGGATTCGGCACGCATGAACCACCGACGCCCGGGGCACGTCCTCATCAACACAGCAGAATCCTCAGAGAAGAAAAGCCACGAGCGGGAACGTTTTCGGCCTGGTTGGATGTTGACCCTGGTACGACAGCTCGTCGAGCTAGAGAAGAGGCGACGTGACTACTGTTCTGACACCTGCGAGCCCGCTCACCGCGGCTGACCGCTGCGACCGCTGCGGCGCCCAGGCCTACCTGCGCGTCGTACTCGCGAGCGGCGGAGAGCTGCTCTTCTGTGCCCACCACGGCCGGAAGTTCGAGCCCGAGCTCAAGAAGATCGCCGTGGAGATACAGGACGAGAGCGGCCGTCTCACCAGCACCGCCGCCACGGCCGCCGAAGACGAGCGCTGATCCCAGGCGCCGTAACCAGCAGCCAGCGTCGAGCTGTGTCCGGTCGCGCACTGCGCGCGACCGGTGGGCCGGGTGGCCGGACCCTTCGGGGGCCGGCCACCCGGCTCAGCTGTTCTCCGGACGCTTCTCCCGCGTTCGCCCTCGGAGCACCGCCGCCGGGTCGGCCGGACCCGAAACGGCGTCAGAACGTCACCGCGCCATCACTCGCGGCGACGCTCACAGCGCCGAGCGCACCGCGTCCGTGACCGAGGACACCCGGGTGTAGACGCCGGGGTGGCCCGCCTCGGCGCAGCCCGTCCCCCAGGACACCAGGCCGACCAGCCTGCCGCCGACGATCAGCGGGCCACCGCTGTCGCCCTGGCAGGCGTCCTTGCCGCCCTTCTCCTCGCCCGCGCACACCATGCCGCGGGCGTCGAACTTGCCGTCCGGCCCGCCCGGGTAGGCGTGCGCACAGGCCTGGTCCGGGACCATCGGCACGTCCACCCCGCGCAGCACCGGCGAGTAGTCGCCCCGCCCGCTGGTGTCACCCCAGCCGTACACCTGCGCCCTGGTCCCGGCCGCGTACGGCGCACTCTCGCCCTGGCCGACCAGCTCGACCACCGGCCGGGCGCCCTGGGAGTCGGCGAGGGTGATCACCGCGACGTCGTTCATGTTCGCCGCGAAGTTGTAGTCGGGGTGGACCCAGACCGACTGGACGGCCACCTCGCGGCCGGCCGAGCCGCGCATGTCGTCCCGGCCGACGATCACCTTGAGCCCCGGCCGGTCCACCCGCCCCTTGGCCTCGTCGTAGAAGCAGTGCGCCGCCGTCACCACCTTGGTCGGGGTGACCAGCGCTCCCCCGCAGAACTGGCCGGAGCGCCCGCTGCCGAACTGCTGGCGGCTGGCCAGCGCCACGATCCACGGGAGGTCAACAGTGCTCACGGTGCTGCCGCCGACCACCCGGCGCTGCGCCTCGGCCGGGCCGGCCGCACCGAGGGCGACCAGCGGGACGGGCACGGCGGCGAGCAGCGCCAGCGCGGCGGCCCGTCGGCGGCGACGGCCCGTCCGGGCGGCGGCCGGGTCGGCCCGGGGCGGGGCGGGGGTCGGCAGATCAGCGCGGTCCGGGTCGGTCAGCACCGTGACTCCAGAAGGCTCGGCAGCAGGCAACCGGCACAGCGTAGGTGATCAACTACGCTGTGCGACCGCTTCCGGTGACGCCGCCACCCGGACGAGCGACAAGCACCACTCGGACGCTGACGAACCCGGCACCGAACAGCCCGAAGGCCCGGAACCGTACGGCTCCGGGCCTTCGTTGCGCACTGTGCTCGCGGCGCTCGCTCCGCCTGCCGCGGGCGAGCGCCGTCGTACGGCCGATCAGTCCAGGTAGTCGCGCAGCACCTGGGAGCGCGACGGGTGGCGCAGCTTCGACATGGTCTTCGACTCGATCTGGCGGATGCGCTCACGGGTGACCCCGTACACCTTGCCGATCTCGTCGAGCGTCTTCGGCTGACCGTCCGTCAGGCCGAAGCGCATCGAGACCACGCCGGCCTCGCGCTCGGAGAGGGTGTCCAGCACCGAGTGCAGCTGCTCCTGGAGCAGGGTGAAGGAGACCGCGTCGGCCGGGACGACCGCCTCGGAGTCCTCGATCAGGTCACCGAACTCGCTGTCGCCGTCCTCGCCCAGCGGGGTGTGCAGCGAGATCGGCTCACGGCCGTACTTCTGGACCTCGATGACCTTCTCGGGGGTCATGTCGAGCTCCTTGGCCAGCTCCTCCGGGGTGGGCTCGCGGCCCAGGTCCTGGAGCATCTGGCGCTGGACGCGGGCCAGCTTGTTGATGACCTCGACCATGTGCACCGGGATGCGGATGGTGCGGGCCTGGTCGGCCATGGCGCGGGTGATCGCCTGACGGATCCACCAGGTGGCGTACGTCGAGAACTTGTAGCCCTTGGTGTAGTCGAACTTCTCGACCGCACGGATCAGACCGAGGTTGCCCTCCTGGATCAGGTCCAGGAAGAGCATGCCGCGACCGGTGTAGCGCTTGGCCAGCGAGACCACCAGGCGGAGGTTGGCCTCCAGCAGGTGGTTCTTGGCCCGGCGGCCGTCCTCGGCGATGATCTCCAGCTCGCGCTTGAGCTTCGGGGCGAGCTTGTCGGCGGCCGAGAGCTTGTCCTCGGCGAACAGGCCGGCCTCGATGCGCTTGGCGAGCTCGACCTCCTGCTCGGCGTTGAGCAGCGGGACCTTGCCGATCTGCTTCAGGTAGTCCTTGACCGGGTCGGCGGTGGCACCGGCGACGGCGACCTGCTGGGCCGGCGCGTCGTCCTCGTCGTCGTCGGAGAGGACGAAGCCCTCCGACTCCTCCTCCGGGCCCTCGGCCTCGGCCTTGTCGCCCGGCAGCGCGGCCTCCTCGAGCAGCTCCTCGTCGCCGAGCAGCTCCTCGTCGCCGCCCTTGCCGGCCTTGGCGGTAGCGGTCTTCTTGGCGGCGACCTTCTTGGCCGGCGCGGCGGTCTTCTTGGCCACGGTCTTCTTGGCCGGGACGGCCTTCTTCGCCGGAGCCGCCTTCACCTCGGTGACCGAACCGGTCGCCGCATCGACGGTGATCTCGGCGGAGACCGTGGGGGCGGGGGCCGCGGCGGCGGCCGCGACGGCCGGAGCCGCGACGGGCGCGCCGGGGGCGATCCGCACGGGCGGCTTGGTCGGGGCCGACGGGGCGGCCGGGGTCCGGGTGGTGACAGCCTTGGTGGCGGTGCGCTTGGTGGGGCTCTTGGCAGCAACGCTCTTGCGCTTGGCGCCGGCCGGCTCGGCCGCGCTGACCATGAGGTCCACCCCCTCCTCAATCAGCACCTGGTTGAGGCTGCGCATGACGTTCTTCCACTTGGTGACCGGGATCTGGTCCGCCTCGAACGCCTGGCGCACGTCGTCACCGGCGATCTGCCCCTGGGCCTTGCCCCGCTCGATGAGCGCCAGCAGAGCCGCGGACTCGGCGATCTCGGGGGGAAGCGAACGGGATGTGCTGGCCGACACGAACAACCTCTCGGACGATGAGTGGACTCGAACCCGTACCGGCCGCCCGAGCGGGCGGGGAAGGAGATCGCGCGCCGGACGCGCGGTGTCGATTCCGACCGACTCGGGCTTGAGGACTGGGTTTGCAGGACGGCAGCAGCGCCGCGGACCAACACAGCATTCTGACATGTTGGAGTATTCCGGAGCTGCTCTCGCTCAGGACACATCGCTGCTACTCGTCAAGTGTTACGCATGGCCTTCGTGTCGCGGGTCACACCGCTCGGCGCCCGCGGCCCGGGGGCCTGGATCCATCATCGCGCACTCGCTCCGGAGTTGGTTGTCATGGACTGGCCATACGGTCGGGGGCTGCGACGGCGCGGTACGGGTGCGGGCCGTCGTCCCGCGGACCTGGACGGCGAGGCCGGGGCCGGGCGACCGTCGCGGGCTCTCGGGCCGCCACCGCCGCGCAGGAGCCCTCCGGCTGCGCCGCGCGGTGCGGCCGGAGGGCCCTGGAGGAGCGGGCCGCGCCCGGCGCGCCCGCTCGTCGAGAACAGCCCGCTCAGTGCTCCCGGGGCGCAGGGACGGAGGGCTCCATCTCGGGGTGGACGGTGAGCAGCGCCCGCATCGCGGCCTCGCCCGCGGTGCCGTCGCCGGCGCCCAGCGCGTCGATCAGCCGGGCGTGCAGGCTGACCGAGGACTCTGAGGGCCGCTCGCAGGAGATCGCCGGGCCGCCCGAGACCTGCAGGGCGCAGGAGACGATCCCGGACAGGTGCTCCAGCATCCGGTTGCCGGCCATCTGCAGGACCAGGCCGTGCAGCTCGGCGTCGGCCCGGGTGTAGGTGGACAGGTCGGCCTGGGCGGCGGCGTGGCCCATGATCTCGACCAGCTCGACCAGCCGCTGCTGGACGTCCTCCCGGCCGTGGCCGGCCGCGAGCCGGGCGGCCAGCGGCTCGATCGCCCAGCGGAGCTCGAACAGCTCCCGGCGCTGCTCGTCGCGCTGCGGGCCGAAGGCGCGCCACTCGATGATGTCCGGGTCCAGCAGGTTCCAGTCGCTGACCGGGCGGACCCGGGTGCCGACGTTCGGACGGGCACTGACCAGGCCCTTGGCCTCCAGCACGCGCAGCGACTCGCGGACGACGGTCCGGGACACCTCGAACCGCTGGCCGATCTCCTCGGGCACGAGCGGACGGTCGGCGCCGAGGTCGCCGGAGACGATCATCTGGCCGAGCTGCTGGACCAGCTGACCGTGCAGACCGCGACCGCGGCTGCTGGTGGTCTTGCGGCCGACCCGGGCGATGTCGGACTCGGCGCCCTCCCAGCGGGGCGCCGGCGGCGTCGGCCGGTCGGCGTACGAGAAGCGGTCCAGGTCGCCGGAGCCGGGGATGGGCCCTTCGGCGGAACGGGCGGGGGTCATGGTGGGGTGCGCAAGGGTACTCACGCCTCCTTTGTCGGCGATCGGCAGGCGCAGCTTGAGAATTCTCGTGAAAAGCACACGAAAGGGTGATCGACCGTGACTGGATAATTGACTTCTTATCAGGAAGAACCGCACATTGCGGTCACTGCTGGTCGATCTTGGTGGTTCGGGGCGGTCTGCCGGTTGCCCACGGTGCCTGCGCTGCCCGCGGGCCCGCTGCCGGCGCTACAGCGCGCGGCGGCGGGTCTGGACGATCAGGGCCGTGAGCAGCAGGGCCGCCAGCGGGGCTACGGCCGCCGCGAGAAACGCCGGGTCCGTCAACGCCGGGCTGCCGGCCACCGCCCCGCGCGCTGCCCCGTACACCAAGCCGTAGGCCCACTCGATGCCGGACTGGAACGGCAGCAGCTCGGCCGCCCGGCCCGGCCACGGGCGACCGGTCCAGCGCAGCAGCAGGGCCACGCCGGACTCCAGCAGCGGCGGCAGCGCACACAGCAGCAGCATCCCGGCGACGGCGCTGCGGGTCAGCGAGGCGGTCAGCACACCGGTCCAGCCCGCCACCACGGTCAGCAGGACGAAGGCCAGCAGCGCGGCCGGCACCCCGTGCCCGGCCAACAGCGCCAACGGGGCGAACACGCCCGGCAGGTCGCCGAGGGCGTTCAGCCCGGCGGCGGCCAGCGCCCCGGACGCGCGCCCGGAGAGCGCGGCCGGGTCCGACCAGGCCGCCACCGTCACCCCGGTCGGCAGCGCAAGGTGCACGGCCACCGTGTCGAGCAGCAGGGTGGCCAGCGCCAACAGCGCAGCCACCGGGGCGACCACCAGCAGCTTGGCCAGCAGCAGCCGCACCCGGCGCGAGTACGCCACCTGCGAGGCCGCCAGCCCCGGGTGGCGCACCTCGTGGCCGTACGAGAGCGCGCCCAGCACGCCGGCTCCGAGCGCCGCGAAGGGCAGCGGGATCAGCGGGACGGCGGCGGTCAGCAGCCGCACCCCGGCCCGGCCGGCCAGCTGGCCGGGCGGGGCCTGGCTCGCCAGGACGGCGGCCACGACGGCGTCGCAGAGCAGTACGGCGGCGAGCAGCAGCCAGGTGGAACGCAGGCCGCGCAGGCGGCGCAGCTCGTAGGCCAGGACACGCACGGTTCACTCGCTCCGGTGGTCGTCGGGGGTGGCGGGAGCCTTGCCGATGGTGAGGCGGCCGAGGCGGACGGTGTCGTCGGTGAGCAGGTCGGCGGCGCTCTGGCGCCAGTGCGGGGGCTGGGTCTCGGTGCGGGCGGAGTCGTCTGACCGGGCGGTGGTGCCGGTCGGGGCGGCAGTGCTCGCCCGGCCGGTGGCGTTTGCCGGGACGGCAGTGCTCGCCCGGGCGGGGCCCGGCGCCGGGGCGGGCTGGTCGCGGACGAGCCGGTCCAGAGCGACGGTGGGGGCGGGGTCGGCCTGGTCGGCGGCGGCCGCGGCCGCGGCCGCGCCGAGGGTCGGGAGGGCGGCCGTCACAGCGGCGACGGGCAGCGCGCGGGTGGGCAGGGAGGCGTCGTCCCGGGAGCGGCCCCGAGTAGCGGGCTCGGCGACCACGGGCTGGTGGGTCGGCTCGGGGTGCGGGTCCGAGTGCGACTCGGCGTACGGGTCGGGGTGCGGCTCGACGTGCGGGTCTGAGTGCGACTCAGCGTGCCGGCCCGCACTGGGCTCGGGGATCGGCTCCGCTTCGGGGGCCGGTTCGGCCGTCTGCTGGAGGCGGAGCTGGCCGGAGCGCCCGGCGGGGGCCGGCAGGGCGGCCCGGGGCGCCTGCTGCTCGACCACCCGGTCGGCCAACTCGTGCAGCAGGATCCCGTGGCGGTAGGCGAGTTCACCGATCTCGGTGCGCTCGATGCCCGCCACCGCGAGACCCGCACCGCCGTCCCGGCGCACCTCGGCGCCGTGGCTGACCAGCAGGTCGGCCAGCCGCGCCATCTGCGGACCCCGGACGGCGACTTCGGGGCTGAGCCTGGTCCGGCAGAACTCCGAGACCGGCTGGTCGGCCACCAGACGGCCGCGGTCCAGGGTGACCACCCGGTCCGCCAGCCGCGCGGCCTCCTGCGGGGTTCGGGTGGTCACCAGGACCGTCCCGCCCGCGACCGCGAAGGAGCGCAGGAAGGAGTGGAACCACTCGACGTTGCGCGGCGACAGGCCCTCGGTCGGCGCGTCCAGCAGCAGTGTGCCGGGATCGCCGAGCAGCGCGGCGGCCAGGGCGAGCCGGCGGTGCATGCCAGGCGAGAAGATACGCAGCCGCCGACCGGCGACGGCGGCCAGCCGGGTCTGCTCCAGCAGCTCGTCGGCGCGCCGCGCGGGGACGCCGACGGCCGCGGCCAGCATCCGCAGGTGGCCGGACGCCTTGCGCCCCGGGTGCCCGGCCACCGCGGCGGCCCCCTCCCCCGGCCCGGGCAGCAGCACGCCGACCTCACGCTCGGGGTGGCGGATCCGCTGGTAGGGGCGGCCGTTGAAGAGCGTGATGCCCCGGCCGCGTTCCAGTTCGAGCATCAGCCGCAGGGCCGTGGACTTGCCCGCTCCCTCGTCACCCAGCAGAACGGTCACCATGCCGGGCCGGGCATCGAAGGTCAGATCGAGTACGGCGGGTGGGGCGCCCTTGCGATACACCCTGGTCAGTCCGGTGATCTGGATCATCGCTGGCTACTCCCATGCCCTCGGCCGACCTGCTCGACGCCAGCACATTAGGGGTCGGCACCGCCGATTCCGGGCATTACCGAACCGCCACGGGCCCACCGGCCGTCCGCCTCACCCGATCAGGGGACAATCCGATCCTGCGATTCACGGGCGCGCGTGTTCCGGGGGCCGTCGGTGCCCCGGCCGGTGGCCGGTGCCGTGGCTGTGGCCGTCACAGGAAGTCCGAGGCTCCCGTCGGGAGCGGCTGGTCGACGCACTCCCCCTGGAACTCCTCGACGGCGGCCTTGCCCGCGACGGCGATCTCGGCCAACTGCTCCTGCTCGGCGCTCAGCGTCTCCTGCACGGAGGCGATCGTCGCCGGATCGGCATGCGCGGCCTTCAGGGCGGCCAGCTGCCGCTCGGTTCCGGTGGTGGTCGCGATGAGACTCTTGCGGTCCGCCACCAAACTCTCGATGCCGGCTCGCTGTCTGGCACAGATGTCGTCGGCGGCCATCACGGGGCTCCCTAGCTCCAAAGTCCTCCGGTCCGGCGACCGAAGCGTCCACCGACACTGTGCGTCGGCGGCACCGCATCGGCCTCCGGACCGGGGCCGTTCGGCGGCCCCGCACGGAGGCGGCTCCGGGACCCCCGGGTGCTCAGGACTCCGGGCGGAGCATGGGCGGGTTGAGGACGGTCGCGCCGCCCGCCGTGAAGAGCTGGGCCGGGCGGCCCCCCTGACGGGTCGTCGTGCCGCCCGAGGGGAGCAGGAAGCCGGGGGTACCGGTGACCTTGCGGTGGAAGTTGCGCGGGTCGAGGACCACACCCCAGACGGCCTCGTAGACGCGGCGCAGCTCGCCGACGGTGAACTCGGTCGGGCAGAAGGCGGTCGCGAGCGAGGAGTACTCGATCTTGGAGCGGGCGCGTTCCACGCCGTCGGCCAGGATCAGGCCGTGGTCGAAGGCGAGCGGGACGCCGTCGACCGGGCTCTCGCCGAGGAGTTCGCCGACCGGGGCCCAGCGGGCGCTGCTGGCGTCACCGCCGGCCCGGGGCGTCGGGAGGTCGGGGGCGAGCACCAGGTAGGCGACGCTGACCACGCGCATCCGGGGGTCGCGCTGCGGGTGGCCGTAGGTGGCGAGCTGCTCCAGGTGGGCGCCGGCCGCACCGGGGCCGACTGCGTCGTGGCCGGGGGCGGAGTGGGCGCGCAGGCCGGTCTCCTCGGCCAGCTCACGGGAGGCGGCTTCGGCCAGGCCCTCGTCCGGGCGGACGAAGCCGCCGGGCAGCGCCCAGTACCCCTGGTAGGGCGGCTCGCCCCGTCTGACCAGCAGGGCGCAGAGCGAGTGGTCGCGCACCGTCAGCACCACCAGGTCAACCGTGACAGCGAATGGGGGGAAGGCCGACGGATCGTAACGCGACATGGCGACGATCATAGTCGTCTCTCTGACGATAAGCACAGGCCAGTGCACGGGGTGCGCAGCACCGGTGACTGCGCCCGGGCGGGCGCGGTGCTGGCGGGGCGGGCGCGGCGCCGACCGTGCAGGCCCGGGGCCGACAGGCCTGCACGGTCGGGCCCGGTGTCAGCGGGCCACCAGCTGAAGGTCCGCTGAGGCCTCCTCCACCATCGCCACGCCGATCCGGCTGACCCTGACCGAGAAGGGCTCACCCGCCACCCGCAGACCGGTCAGCTCCAGTTCGCCGAGCGGAGCGGTGCTGGCCGGGCGGACCAGCACCCGGCCGCCCGGGACGTCGGGCCGGACCCCGGCGAGCGCGAACACCGCGTGGACGGCTCCGGCCGCGGAAACCGCCGCCGGACGGCAGGCGGCGGGGTGCGGCACCGGCGGACAGCCGGGGGTGCGCTGCTCCCCCGCGTACATCTCCGGCAGCCGGCCCTCGAGGTGGGCGGACGCGGCGAGCAGGCCCTCCAGCAGAGTGCCGGCCTCGTTCTCGTGGCCGGCCTCGGCGAGTCCGGCGATCGCCAGCGCCGTCTCGTGGATCCGCACCGCGCCGCCGCGATGGCCCAGCGGGTTGAAGCGGGGGGACTTGGCGCTGAGGGTGCGCAGGCCCCAGCCGCTGTCCAGCTCCGGCGCGACCAGACGCTGGGCGAGCAGCCTGGTCTGCTCGCGGTCCAGCAGGCTCTCGTGCCGCCCGCCGTCGTCGGCGAGGCCGGTGTCGAGCAGGTGCACCAGGGAGGTCGCGACGGCCGGCAGCGGCTGACCGCCCGGGGCCAGTCCGGCGGCGGGGCGGCCGCCGGAGAGGTCGTCGATCCAGAACCGCTCGCGGAAGCGGCCGCGCAGCCCGGCGGCCCAGTTCCGCCAGTCCTCGGCGCCCGGGCGGCCGAAGGCGTCCAGGAGCTCGGCCCCGTGCAGGGCGGCGCGGTGGGCCTGCGCCTGGACCTCCGCGCGCGCGGCCACCGGGTGGGCGGCCCGGTCCTCCACCGGGCGGCTCAGGTCGGTGACGAAGCCGTCGACCAGACCCTCGCGCAGGGTGGTCAGGGCCCGCTCGGCGGCCGGGAGCAGTTCGGCGACCTCCCCTCGGGGCAACCCCCAGCGCCAGGCCTCGGCCAGCACGGTGACGAACAGCAGGGTGGCCTCGGTGGCGGTGCAAGTGGGCGGCAGCTCCGGGCCGCCGTGTCGCAGGGCGCCGGGCAGCAGGCCCTCGACCCGCCCGGGGGCAGGGGCGAGCTGCTGACGGCGGGCCAGCGCGCGCAGGGTACCGGCGGCGAGCCGGGTGCCGAGCGGGAGGGTCAGCCGGGCGGCCCAGAGCGCGTCGGCCGGGGCGAGGCCGAAGCGCCAGGGCGCTCCGGAGGCCGGGTAGAGGTCGGTCGGGCGGTCCGGGTCGGCGAACAGCAGCCCGCCGAGGGCGTCCAGCGAACGGGAGACCAGCAGGGCGGCCCGGACGTCGTCACTGCGCACCTCCGGTTCGGCCCAGGGCAGCGGGACGCCGGTGCCGCGCCCACCCGGCGGGCGCGGGCCGCCGGGGGCGCTCTCCAGTTCGGCACGCAGCTCGACCGACCAGCGGGCGCCGGGCTGGACCTCCAGGTCCCAGCGGAGCACTCCGGCGCCGGCCAGGACGGCGTGCGGGGAGGGCTTGGCGCTGACCACGGCGCTGTGCACCGGGCCAGCCCAGCGCAGCCCGGCGGACTGCACCTGTCCCGGAAGGTCGGGCGGGCGGTGCCCGGCGGCGATCTCGGCGACCGGGCCGAGGTCGGTGCCGAGGGCGATCTCCAGCGGCAGCCGGGCGGGCCGGGCGCCGGTGTTGCGCACGGTCACGGTCTCCACGCCGTCCGCGTGGCGCAGCCGTTCGACGGTGAGCGCCGGGTCCGGGTCGAGGTCGCCGGGCAGGCGGACGGCTCCGAGGAAGCGGGCCTGGGCCGCACTGGTCTGGGTGCCCTGGAGCGGCAGCGGCTCCATGCCGCCGAGCCGCAGCTCCATCCGGGCGACCACCCGGACGCCGTTGCGGTAGAAGCCGTGCAGTCCGTGGCCGCGCAGCTGGCCGTCGGGTCCGGAGGCGGCCATCGCGGGGGCGTTGACGCAGAGCACCACATGGTGGACAGCCGGGGGCTGGGGGCGCGGCGGGGCCGCGGGCCGGCCCTGGGCGACGGGTGCGCCTGTCGGCCCGGACGCCGGCATCTGCTCGGGCCGGCCGGCCGGTCTGGGCGCGCCGACCACGCTCTCGGCCGGCGTGGCCTGTAGTGGCCTTATCGCGGTCACCGGACTCTCCTCCCCTCGGCGGTCCGGTGGCCGGTCAGGGCCGGTGGGCCGCGAGCATGCTCGATCGCGTGCTGATGGTGCCGAGCCGACGGGGTTTCTCCCGCCGGCGGTGTTCCGTGCCTGGCCGTACCCGACGGTGGGCCGTGCCATGCGGCGTGCGGTACCGGGCCGGTACCGGCGCGCCACGCCTCCGCGCCGGGCACGCCGTCGTGCCCGGCCACGCCGTCAGGTCCGGTGCCCGGGCCTGACGGTGACGCCCTGCCGGGGACGCCCCTGGTCGTGGCGCCCCGCCCCCGTGGCCCGCGCCCGTCGGGCCGGCGGTCTCGCTCGGCCGGTCCGCACCGCCGGGCGGGCGGCCGCCCGGAACCGGGCGCCGGTCGGACACCGTACGGGCGCAGGGCCCCCGGGGGTGAACGCCGCACACCGCCGCCAGGTCACGCCCCGACGTGGCGGTCGCCGGTCGCACCCGGCCCGCCGGGCCGTCGCATCGCCGCCCCCGGCCTCCGGCGGGCCGTTGCTCAGAGCCTCGCCGCGGGCCCGTCACCGTCCATGAGCTGAGGCCGGCTCCGGTGCCGCTCGGAGCGGTGGGCTCGGCCGCCGCAGGCTGTCCGACCGGGGGGACGGTCGAACCGGCGCTCGACCGCCGCCAGGATACGGTGCGGGGGTCGCGGCGCCCGCACCCGGTGACCCCGTGAACCGCGACGCAATCGCTGTGACCAGCAGAGACCGAGGAGTTGCATGTCCACCGTCAGCCGGCTGCCCGGGATTGTCACGACCGACCACGTCTTCCAGGTCCCCCTCGACCACTCCGCCCCCGACGGTGAGCAGATCGAGGTGTACGCCCGCGAGGTGGTGGCCTGCGGCCGTGAGAAGGACGCCCTGCCCTGGCTGGTCTTCCTCCAGGGCGGGCCCGGCGGCAAGGCCGCCCGCCCGCTCGGCCGGGACGCCTGGTTGGACCGCGCCCTGGACGACTACCGGGTGCTGCTGCTCGACCAGCGCGGCACTGGGCGCTCCACGCCCGCGACCCGGCAGACCCTCGCCCGCCGCGGCGGCCCGCAGGAGCAGGCGGACTACCTGGCGCACTTCCGCGCGGACTCGATCGTGCGGGACGCCGAGCTGATCCGCCACCGGCTGCTCGGCGCCGACAAGCGCTGGAGCGTACTCGGCCAGAGCTTCGGCGGCTTCTGCACCCTCACCTACCTCTCCTTCGCTCCGGAGGGCCTGACCGAGGCCTTCATCACCGGCGGCCTCTCCGGCCTCGGCAGCTCGGCCGACGACGTCTACCGCGCCGCCTACCCGCGCGTCGTCAGCAAGAACGAGGACCACTACGCCCGCTTCCCGCAGGACGTCGAGACCGTGCGGCGGATCGCCGCCCACCTCGCCGACTCCCCCGCCACCCTGCCCGGTGGCGGGCTGCTGACCGTCGAGGCCTTCCAGTCGCTCGGACTCATGCTCGGCGGCGGCAGCGGCTCCGGCTCCCTGCACTACCTGTTGGAGGAGACCTGGGCGGAGGGCCCGGCCGGGGCCGAGCTCTCCGACACCTTCCTGGCCGGCGTGCAGGCCCGGCTCTCCTTCGCCGAGGGCCCGCTCTACGCCGTGCTGCACGAGTCGATCTACGGCCAGCGCTCGGTGGACGAAGGCGGCACCGGCTGGTCGGCCGAGCGGGTCCGCAAGGAGTTCCCGCAGTTCGATGCCCGGGCCTCGCTGGAGTCCGGCGCCCCGGTGCTGTTCACCGGGGAGATGATCTACCCCTGGATGTTCGACACCGACCCGGCGCTGCGCCCGCTGAAGGAGACCGCGGACCTTCTCGCCGCCCGCACCGACTGGCCCGACCTGTACGACCCGGCCCGGCTGGCCGCCAACACCGTGCCGGTCGTGGCGGCGGTGTACCACGACGACATGTACGTGGACACCGCCGACTCGCTGGCGACCGCCCGCGCGGTGCGCGGCCTGCGGCCCTGGATCACCAACGAGTGGGAGCACGACGGCCTGCGGGTGAGCGGCGGCAAGGTGCTGGACCGGCTGATCAAGATGGCCCACGGCGAGGTGTAGCAGCTCGGGGGTCGGCCCGGCGGCGAGCGGATCAGTGCGCACGGCGGGCCCCTCTCGCTGCCTGCCGGGTGCCCCGGCACCGATGACGCCCGGCACCGGACCGGACGGCGGCCGACGCGCACGCCGTCGCCCGGTCGAGCCGCACACCCCGGGCGGGGCGCCGCCCGACCGCCGGACCGCGCCCTGCCGCCGGGCCACACCCTGCCCCCGGGAGCAGGGCCACCGGCCCGGGCCCGCCCCCGTCCGACCCCTGCTCGGCGGAGCTGCCGGGGCTCCCGGGGCCACCGGGCCCGTCGGGGCCGCGATCGGTCCGGGTCGACGCCGTGGCCGCGCCCTTCCGGCGGGCGCCCCGTCGGCGTCGGCGCCCGCCGTCGGCCGTTCCGGGCCACTCCTCGGGACGCTCGGAGGCCTCGCCCGCGCCCGGGACGGGCCCCGGCCCAGACGCTCCGTCCACAGCGGGATCGGGCTCGGTGGCCGGCCTGCCCGCGCGCTCCTCGCGCCGCCGTCGCTGGGCCTCGACGGCGGCCATCAGCGCCCCGGGCGTCATGCCGTCGTTCATCGATTCGTACAGCAGCTCGGCCAGCAGGTAGCCCGGGGCGAGCCGCAGCACGTGGCCGAGCACCACCCGGGCGGTCGCCGTGTCCCCGGCGACCCAGGAGGCCCAGGCCAGCAGCGTGAGCGGGGCCACCGCACAGCCCTCGTACGGCGGCACGGCGCGCCGGGCGAGGAAGCGCCAGAGCCGCTCGGCGGGGGCGAGCTCGGCGGGCCGGACGTACTCGACGCCGCGGTCCCGGGTGAGGCGGTCCCGCAGGGCGAGGAGCAGCCGGGCCGCCCGCTCCTCGTCGAGCTCCCGGGCGCCGGCCGCGAACTCGGCGAAGGCCTGCTCCAACAGTTCGATGCCCTGCTCGCGGGAGACCGAGTCGACGGCGGCCTCGGAGCGGGCGAGCGCCTCGCGCTGGGCGGCGTCCTCCGGTGGGCCGACCGGGACGAGCCCGCCGATGATCGCCTTGCGGCTGCCGCGCGGCACCAGGCCCGCCACCGTCGCGGCGGCAGCCGCCGGGCCCGGATCGGGCCCGCGCCGCACCGGGTTGCCCGCCGGATCGCAGCACCCCTCACGGCGGCAGAGGAAGGACCACCACCGGCCGTCCGAGACGCACAGCGACTCCTTGACCGCCGCTCCCCTGCGCCCGAAGGCCGCCCGCAGGTGGTCGGCCAGCGGCCGCAGGCCCTCCACCACCGGCGGGGCGTGCGCCGTGACCGGATCCTGGCAGAGGTAGAGGAGCACCTGGAGCGGGCGGCTGCCGTGGCGCTCGGAGAGGGCGACCAGCAGGGCGGCCGTCTCCTCCGCCGCCGCGGGCCAGTCCGCAGGCGAGGCCGGGAGGTCCGCCCGGATGACTCCGCCCTGGTGCAGGTCGGGGCCCTGGAGGCCGACCGCGACGATGCTGTCGTCGGGGTAGAACCCCAGGAGATAGGGCAACAGCTCGGCCATGTCGGCCGGACCGCGCATGACGACCGGCCGCTGCTCGGAAGCCGGTCCGAGGGACAGGATGACGTGTTCGTTGTTCATCGCGTTCATGGCCGCAAGAGTGAACGCAATCCGACAACGACGCCGAACGTCTTTTTTTCCTGTGGATAACTCGGGCCCCGAATTTCTCATCGCCCATTCGGAGCACACGACACCCACTCCACCGAGTGGATTTTGACAACCGTTCAGCGGATCAACGGATGAAATCCACTGCGCCTTCCGCTGCCGTGCCTCACCCGCATTCGCCCCTTGTCGGCGCCATGGGGTTACATCGACGCCATGCAGCAGCCCGACATCCACACCACCGCCGCCGCCGACCGCGACCAGGTCCGGGCGCGGGCCGAGGCCGTCCTCCGTGAACTGGCCGGCCCCGCCGCCGCCCTGCGCGAGGACCAGTGGACGGCCATCGAGGCCCTCGTGGTCGACCACCGCCGCGCACTGGTCGTCCAGCGCACCGGCTGGGGGAAGTCCGCGGTCTACTTCATCGCCACCGCCCTGCTCCGCGCCCGCGGCGCCGGGCCGACGGTGATCGTCTCCCCCTTGCTCGCCCTGATGCGCAACCAGGTCGAGTCGGCGGCCCGGGCCGGCATCCACGCCCGCACCATCAACTCGGCCAACACCGAGGAGTGGGACGAGATCCAGTCCGAGGTCGCCGCCGGGAAGGTCGACATCCTGCTGGTCAGCCCCGAGCGGCTGAACAACCCGGACTTCCGCGACCAGGTGCTGCCGAAGCTCGCCGCCTCCACCGGCCTGCTGGTGGTCGACGAGGCCCACTGCATCTCCGACTGGGGCCACGACTTCCGCCCCGACTACCGGCGGCTGCGCACCATGCTCGCGGACCTCCCGCCCGGGGTCCCAGTGCTGGCCACCACCGCCACCGCCAACGCCCGGGTCACCGCGGACGTCGCCGAGCAGCTCGGCACCGGCACCACCGACGAGCACGCCCTGGTGCTGCGCGGCCCGCTCGACCGGGAAAGCCTCACCCTGGGCGTGCTCGCCCTGCCCGACCCGGCGCACCGGCTGGCCTGGCTGGCCGACCACCTCGACCGGTTCCCCGGCTCGGGCATCGTCTACACCCTGACGGTGGCCGCGGCCGAGGAGGTGACGGCCTTCCTGCGCGAGCGCGGCTTCCCGGTGGCCTCCTACTCCGGCCGCACCGAGGACGCCGAGCGCCGCACCGCCGAGGCCGACCTGCTGGCCAACCGGGTCAAGGCGCTGGTCGCCACCTCCGCGCTCGGCATGGGCTTCGACAAGCCCGACCTCGGCTTCGTCGTCCACCTGGGCTCGCCCAGCTCGCCGATCGCCTACTACCAGCAGGTCGGCCGGGCCGGGCGCGGGGTGGACCGCGCCGAGGTGCTGCTGCTGCCCGGGCGCGAGGACGAGGCGATCTGGCGCTACTTCGCCTCGCTGGCCTTCCCGCCGGAGGAACAGGTGCGCCGCACCATCGACGCCCTGGCCGACGCCGGCCGCGCGCTCTCCACCGCCGCCCTGGAGCCCCGGGTGGACCTGCGCCGCACCCGGCTGGAGACCATGCTCAAGGTGCTGGACGTCGACGGCGCCGTCCGCCGGGTCAAGGGCGGCTGGACGGCCACCGGGCAGAGCTGGGAGTACGACACCGCCCGCTACGCCAAGGTGGCCGCCTCCCGGGAGGCGGAGCAGCGGGCGATGCGCGACTACGCGGCGGCCACCGACTGCCGGATGGAGTTCCTGCGCCGCCAGCTGGACGACGAGCAGGCCGCGCCGTGCGGGCGGTGCGACAACTGCGCGGGCCCGCTGCACACCCCGGAGGTCTCGGCCGAGACGCTGGCCGCGGCCCGGGCCGCGCTCGGCCGCCCGGGCGTGAGCTTCGAGCCGCGCCGCCTCTGGCCCACCGGGATGGACGCGCTCGGGGTGCCGCTCAAGGGCCGGATCCCCGCGGGCGAGCAGGCGGAGACCGGACGGGCGCTCGGCCGACTGTCCGACATCGGCTGGGGCAACCGGCTGCGCACCCTGCTCGCCGAGCAGGCGCCGGACGTGCCGGTGCCCGGCGAGGCGGTGGACGCGCTGGTGGCGGTGCTGGCCGACTGGGCGCGGGGCCCGGGCGGCTGGGCCGGGCCGACGACGGCGGAGGGCACCCGGCTGGAGCGGCCGGTCGGCGTGGTGACCATGGCCTGCTCCACCCGCCCCCAGCTGGTCGGCAGTCTCGGCGCGCGGATCGCCGAGATCGGGCGGCTGCCGCTGCTCGGGAGGATCGAGTACGCGGGTGGGCTGCCGCCGCACGGGGCCCGCAGCAACAGCGCTCAACGGCTGCACTCGCTGGCCGGGGCGCTGATGCTGCCGCCGGAGCTGGAGCAGGCGGTGGCAGCGGCCGGCGGGCCGGTGCTGCTGGTGGACGACCTCGTGGACTCGGGGTGGACGGTCACTGTGGCCGCCCGGCTGCTGCGCAGGGCCGGAGCGAGCGCAGTGCTGCCGCTGGTCCTGGCCGTGCAGGGGTGAGCGGGCCCCGGCCGACCGCCGCGGGCAGAGCGTCTCCAGCCACAATCACCCTCACCCGAATGGCCTAACGGAAAGGAGTGGACAGGGCGAGTTCGATCACATCGCGGACCGACCCGGGAAAGGAGTGCCCACCATGCCGAACGCGCTTCACCATGCCCTTTGCGAGGTGTGGATCAAGGTCGGGCGCTGCCTCGGCAACACCTGGGCGGCCGCGGAACATATCCGGCAGATCATGGGCTTTCGGGTGGCGTTCATCATTTCATCGTTGCCGGTCCGCCCTGGTTGCCCCGAGAATTGGGGGGTACCCGAAATCCGGTCCGCTGGACCCGCCCTTCGGCGTACCCAGGCACCCGCCTGCCCACGGGCCAGGAAGGAGGATCGTGATCAACGGTATCGGCCGAGGTCAGCATCCCCTCTCCGGGAGTTCGTCGCCCAGACGGCTGCTCGACCTGGAGACCTGGACCGCCTCGGGGATCCCGATGCTGCGCGATCCGCGCGAGTTCGTCCTGGAACTGCACCAGCGCCACCTGCCCCAGTCGGGCACGATCGTGCTCGCGGTCCTGGACGCGCTCCACCACCTGGCCGCCTCGGCCTCGTTCACGCCCTGGCCGCACGACACCGACGGCTGGCAGCACCGGAACGACCTGCTGGCCCACCTGCGCCGGATCATCCCGCACGACCTGCGCCGGCCCGAGCCGACCCGGACGGCCGTGCTGCTGCGCTGCCGCGAGGGCGCGCCCGGCTGGACGGAGCAGGACGGTGCCTGGATGTGGGCGCTGCGGGACGCGTCCGTGCTGCACGGGCTGCGCTGCGGCTCGTACATCGGGCTCACCCCGGCGGGCTGGCAGATCCTCGGAGACGGGCGCAGTGGACGCAATCCGCATGCGGGTTCGTGGACGGACGGGCCGGTGCACACCGTGACGGAGCTGCCGCCCCGATCGGCGCTCGACGACGCCCCGCGCAGTCAGCGCGCCCGGCAGCAAGCGGCCGAGCAGGCCAAGCGCGTCGACGCTCCGCCGCGCTCCCACCCGTCCGAGCCCCCGTGGACGCCGGCGCGGGTCACGGCCGTCGAACCGAGCCGCCGCACCGGCACCCGCTGAACGGCGCCGACGGGCACCACCAGCCCGGCGGACCCGGGGGCCGCAGTCTGACGGGCAGTCGCCGTACGCGCCGACGGGCACCACCACGCACCGGCAGGCGCGGCGCACGACGCCCGACCCGCACGCCCGGCACACCCCGCACACCCGGCACGCCCAGTTCCGCGCCGACGCGCGGCGGGGCGGGTCACCTCGAACGGACTCCGGGCCCGGCACCGTGAGGCGTCGGGCCCGGAGCGGGAACGATTGTCAGGCCGTGACCGGGCGTCCCGGCGCGGCAACCCCGGCGGCAGCCGGGCCGGCCTCCCCGCAGACCACCAGCAGGCCGGTCGCGCGGCCGAGCGCCTTGGTGTACGCCTCGGCGGCCCGGGTGGGCGAACCGCCGTTGACCACCAGGACGACCACCTCGCGGCGGACCGGACGGGTGAGCACGGCGTCCGCGTAGAACACGTCCGCGCCCTCGGTGAGTTGCGCCCAGTAGCGCTCCTCCCCGAAGGAGAGTTCGTGCTGCTGCCAGGGGTGCGCCCCGCCGACGGTCAGCACCAGGATGTCGCCCGGGTTGCGGCCGGAGTCCAGCAGTTGGTCGACCGCGTCGTCGGCGCGTTCCAGCGCCTGGGCCGGGGTGGCGGCGATCCGCTGGACCTCGACCTGCGGCGTTGCAGCGGCCGGGCGGCGCGGCGCCGGTCCCGGCTTGGGGATCAGACGCGGCGGGCCCGAACGGTCGGCGCGCGGCTGAGCCGGGCGCGGGGGCGCCGGACGGGGACCGGGCACCGGGGCCGGTGCGACGGCGGTGGGTTTGGTGGCGGGTTCGCCGCCGGTGGCAGGCACGTGGAGGGCTTGTGCGTCCGACTCGCGGGGGAAGGGAACGCCGGGGCCCGGGAGGCTCTCGTGAATCTCCGGCTCCTCGGGGAAGACAGGCATACCCGGATATCTATCAAATGCCGGTCGGAGGCGCACGGGCGCCCCACCCATTGAGCATCGGACACCTGCCACCCGCACCCGGGGCAATTCCAGACGGACCGTCAGAAACCGAGCGTCAACTGTTCGTCGGCGGATCCCTGAACCACGCCCACGACGTCCCGGTCGCGCTTGAGGTGACGCCACTTCGGCAATGCGTCCATGTAGGCCCAGGAGAGCCGGTGGTGCTCGGTGGGGCCGTACTCCTCCAGCGCGGCGCGGTGCACCGGGGACGGATAGCCGGCGTTCTCCGCGAAGCCGTAATCCGGGTACGCCTCGCCCAGTTCGGCCATCATTCCGTCGCGGTGGACCTTGGCGAGCACCGAGGCGGCGGAGACGCAGATGCAGGACTGGTCGCCCTTGATCACCGTGCGCACCCGCCAGGGGCCGCCGAGGTAGTCGTGCTTGCCGTCCAGGATCACCGCGTCGGGCTCGACCGGCAGCGCCTCCAGCGCTCGGACGGCGGCCAGCCGCAGCGCCGCCGTCATGCCGAGCTCGTCGCACTCCTGCGGTGAGGCGTGCCCGAGCGCGTACGCGGTGACCCAGTCGGCGA
Source organism: Kitasatospora sp. NPDC048296 (assembly GCF_043201815.1). Taxonomy (NCBI): domain Bacteria; kingdom Bacillati; phylum Actinomycetota; class Actinomycetes; order Kitasatosporales; family Streptomycetaceae; genus Kitasatospora; species Kitasatospora sp. NPDC048296. Next base: position 82,425 of record NZ_JBICZB010000009.1, on the reverse strand, counting down.
GCACCGGCGCGAGTGCCTTGCGGCGCAGCTCGGTGAGCAGTTTGGAGTCGGTCAGCCCCTCGGGCGCCTTGCGCAGTCCGGTGACGGCCGCGCCGACGGTGACCGGCCCGGCCCAGGCGCCGCGTCCGACCTCGTCCAGGCCCACCACGACCTTGGCGCCGGCCCGGCGGAGCGAGCGTTCGACGGAGTGCGTCGGCGGGACGATGGGCATCGCAGGGGCTCCGTTCGGCAAGGCAGCCCGTTCAAGTGGGGCAACCCCCAGCCTAAGCCCGCTGACGACGACCCCGAGCCGAGCCCGCACGGCCGCCCGAGCCCAGCCCAGCCAGTGCAGCCAACCCCGAGCCAGCCCCGCGCGGCCGCTCTACGGCTGCCGGATCAGCGGGACCAGCACGTCGTCCACCAGCCGGACCGCGAAGTCGGGGGCCATCTCCCGGTCGTGGACCTTCACCCGGAACAGCAGCATCGCCGGAATGACGTCGGCGACCAGCGGGCTGACCGCGCCGGGCCGGACGTCGCCGCGCTCGACGCCGCGACGGAGGATGTCCAGGATGGTGTCCTTGGTCGGCTCCATCACCCGCTGCACGATGAAGCCCTTGAACACCTCGGCCTGTTGCTGGGAGAGCTCGCCCATCAGCACGTGCAGGGCGGCGCCCGCGCTGGAGCCGATCGCCCCCGTGAACAGCTCGATGAGCTGCAGCAATTCAGCCCGGGCGGACCCGAGGTCGGGCACCCCGTGAGGGCGTGGGAGAGTGGAGTCCAGGGCGTCGATGACGAGTTCCATCTTGGAGGCCCAACGCCGGTAGAGCGCGGCCTTCCCGGTCCGCGCCGCAGTGGCGACGCCCTCCATCGTCAGTCGCGCGTAGCCGCCGGAGGTGAGCTGGTCGAGCGCGGCCGCGAAGATCGCATTCTCCAACTCCTTCCCCCGGCGCCGCACCGGCCGGGCCAACGCCTCCCGGGCGACCCGCACCGGGCAGCGGGGCTCCGACTCCCCGCCCGGCGGCCCCGCGAGCGCCACCGACTCCACCGGCACCACCGACTCCCCGGACTCCCCGGACGCCTTGGGCCCCACCGGCACCGCAGGGCCTGCGGGCCCAACGGGCGCCGCACCTGCTGCCGCAGCCACAGCCTCCAGGGGCGGCGGCACCGCATCCTCCGCCGGTCGGGCGGCCGCCCGACCGGACGCCCGGTCCGCCGTGAGGCGTCGCACCAACCGATCCATCGCCACCCTCCTTAAGGAACGCTTGCGTTCACTATCAAGCCCAAGATATCGTCCAGATTAGTGAACGGCACCGTTCCTTCCCAGCCCACACCTGCACCCGCCCGTCATCGGCGCACAGCAGCACCCCGGGCCCGGCAGGTAGGCCGGACACCAAGCACCGAGTTACCGGGCACCAAGCACGTACCACCACCGCGCGGCACCACCGCGCACCAGCACCACGCACCGTGTACCAGGCACCGAGCACGTAGCCCGCAGGGGGAAGATTCGTGGCCATCTCCGACACGCCCAACAAGAACTCACCACCGAAGGGCCGCGCAGGTCAGGGGAAGGGCATCACCCTGACCGTCATCGCGGCCACGCAGCTGATGGTCGTGCTCGACACGACCATCGTGAACATCGCGCTGCCGCACATCAAGGACGCGCTGAACTTCTCGACCACCGACCTGTCCTGGGTCATCAACGCCTACACGCTGACCTTCGGCGGGCTGCTGCTGCTCGGCGGTCGCGCGGGCGACATCCTGGGCCGCCGCCGGGTGTTCATCTTCGGCACCCTGCTGTTCGGCCTGGCCTCGCTGCTGGGCGGATTCGCGCAGGACAGCGGCCTGCTGCTGGCGGCCCGCGCGCTCCAGGGCATCGGCGGCGCGATCTGTTCACCGACCGCCTTCGCCCTGATCGCCACCAACTTCGACGAGGGACCGGAACGCAACAAGGCGTTCGGCGTGTTCTCGGCGGTGGCCGGCTCGGGCGCCGCGATCGGCCTGCTGGCCGGCGGTCTGCTCACCGAGTACCTGAACTGGCGCTGGGTGTTCTTCGTCAACGTGCCGATCGCGATCCTGATCGCGATCGCCGCGCCGCGCTACATCGCCGAGTCCGAGCGCCACCCGGGCCGCTTCGACGTGCCCGGCGCGCTCACCTCGACGCTCGGCCTGGTCGGCCTGGTCTACGGGTTCATCCGGGCCGCCTCGGACGGCTGGTCGGACAGCATCACGCTCGGCTCCTTCGCGGCCGGTGCGATCCTGCTGGCCGCCTTCCTCGTGATCGAGAACCGCACCGACCAGCCCATCACCCCGCTGCACCTGTTCGCCAACCGCAACCGCACCGGCGGCCTGGTGATGATGCTCTGCCTGGCCGCGGCCATGTTCGGCATCTTCTTCTACGTCGTCCTGTTCGTGCAGGGACCGCTCGGCTACAGCCCGCTCAAGGCCGGCGTCTCGTTCCTGCCGATCAGCGTCTCGATCATCATCGCCGCGCAGATCGCGTCCAACCTGCAGGCCAAGTACGGCCCGAAGCCGTTCATGGCGGGCGGCGCGCTGCTGGTCACCGTCGGGCTCTCCTGGCTGACCCAGATGAGCAAGGACAGCGGCTACGTCGACGGGGTGCTCGGCCCCACGGTCGTCTTCGGCTTCGGCATGGGCCTGATCTTCGTCCCGGTGATGCTGCTCTCGGTCGCGGGCGTGCCGGGCGAGGAGGCCGGCGCCGCCTCCGGCCTGCTCAACTCGATGCAGCAGATCGGCGGTTCGCTCGGCCTGTCGATCCTGACCACGGTCTTCGCGCACTACGCGACCGCCGAGACCAAGGCCCAGCTTCCGGCGTTCATGCACAGCGCCAGTGCGCAGGAGAAGGCCTTCTTCGAGCAGCATCACGAGTTCATCCCGGGCACCGACCCCTCCAACTCCGTGCTGACCCAGGGGATTTCGCACGGCTTCATCGTCGGCGCGGCGCTCGCCGGGGTCGCCCTGCTGATCGCGCTCTTCGTGGTCAAGGCGAAGGCCAGCGACCTGCCGAGCGGCGACTCCGCCGGCGTCGCGATGCACTGAGCGATCGCGATGCGCCGAGCGATCACAACGCACTGAGCGATCACAACGCACTGAGCGGTCACAACGCACCGAGCGCCGTGACCCGCTGGGGCACCGCGACGCACTGAGGCGCCGCCGCCGAACGGGCCCGCCGGGAGCAGCACGCTCCCGGCGGGCCCGTCGCGCACCCCGGCCGTCAGAAGTACGGGTCGATCCGCAGCCCCGCCCGCCTACAGGCGCTCGTCTCCCTCGGCCCGTCGTCGGCCAACGGCCGCGCGGCCAGGATCGCGCGGGCCCGGTCGACGGCGCGGCTGGTGGCGGACCAGGCCGAGGGGTGGTCCGCCAGGTCGGTGCGGATCAGCTGCAGCGCGCAGGTCCGCTGCGGTTCGGGGAGCCGGTCCAGGCCGGGCACCGCGTCCGCGGAGAGCTCGCGGACGTTGCGCAGGTCGATCCGCTGTGAGCGCTCGTACCGGGCGACGTTCTGCTCCGCGACGATCGCGTCCGGCCCGATCAGCCCGTACACCGCGACGGTGAGCACGCCGCTCAGGACGACGGTGCGCGGCAGCCAGCCGGCGCCGCGGGTGAGCCCGGCGGTGACCAGCAGCAGGAAGACGACGCCCAGCCAGAGCTCGACCACCAGCACCCACAGCCGCAGCCGGGTGAGCCCGGAGGCGTCCACGTAGAACCATATCCGGCCGAGCGCCGAGGCGACCACGGCCAGCGCGAGCAGGCAGAGCAGGCCGAGCAGGATCCGCGCCACCCTGCGGTCGGCGGGCGTGGTGCGTGGGGCCCAGCGCTTGGCGACGGCCACCACGACCAGGGTCAGCACGGTGATCACGCTCAGCTGCCAGAAGCCCTGTCGGGCGTATTCGGAGCGGCTCATCCCGGTGCGGCCGAGCACGGCGTCCGCGCCGCCGAGCACCACCACGGCCTGGATCACCGCGAAGGCGCCGAACATCAGGTTGAGCGCGACCAGCGGCAGCGCCCACTCCAGCCGTCGCCGTTCCCGTCCCGGCCGGGCCGTCATGCGGTCCCAGCGGCGCGGGCCGGCCGCGATGTGCGCGAAGCCCAGCGCGGTGAGCGCGCCGAGCACGAACAGCACCGCGCGCAGAGGCAGTTGGCGGAGGTCGAAGCTGGGGTTGAGGCCGCTCAGCAGGTCCGCCATGGCGGCGTCGGCGCTGGCGAACAGCAGGCCGAAGACGGTCAGCAGCACGGCGGCGACCGCGAGCGCCTTGAGCACCGGGACGATCCGGCCGCGCCCGGGCAGCGGCCGGCCTTCCAGGCCGTTCCAGAGCCAGCCCACGCCCGGCACCGACTGCCAGACGGCGGCGGGCAGGGCGAACAGCACGCCCGGCCAGCGGCGCCCGCCGTGCAGGGCGAGCGAGGCCAGGCCGAGCGCGCCCCCGACGGACAGCACGGTGGGCCAGCTCGCGTCCCACAGGGCCGGGACGGCGAGCAGTGCGAGCGCGAGCAGGCTCCAGATCACGGTCCAGGGCCGGACCCGGCGGCCCGCCGCGTGGGCGACGAGGCCGGCCCCGACGGCGGTGGCGGCACCGCAGATCAGCAGGTTGACTCCCACGCCGTCGTACAGCAGCCAGGCCGTCAGCAGGCCGGTGAGCAGCGCGAACAGGAGGACTCGGGGCGTGGCCGCCGCCCGGCGCTCGGGGTCCGTGCGGCGCAGCCATTCACCGCGCGAGGGCACGGGCGTGCCGGGCGATCGGTACGGCCCGTTCGCGCCCGGCGACCGGTACGGGTGGGACGGCCCGTTCGGCCCGTTCGGTCCGGGCGACCACTGCGGGCCCGGCGGGCGGCGGTCGGACGCGGGCGGCGGATCGGTCGGGGCGGGCGCGGACAGGCCTGACATGAGTCCCCCTCAGTGGTCGGCGGGCATGCGGAAGCCGCCCTCGGGGCGGTCCGCCGGCGGCCGACGGGCGCGCCGGGCGCCTCGGCCGCTGCCGACTGTAGACCATTCTGAACAAGTTCAAAAGTTGGTTCTGAACGCGTTCAGAAGAACGTGGCCGCGGTCTATCCCTTGACCGACCCGGCCAGCAGCCCGCGGACGAAGTACCGCTGGAGGCTGAAGAAGACGATCAGCGGCACGATGATCGACAGGAACGCCCCGGCCGTGAGCAGCTCCCAGCGCCCGCCGAAGGAGCCCGACAGCTGGGCGAGCCGGACCGTCATCGGCGCCACCTCCGGCGTGCCGCCGGCGAAGGTGAGCGCGACCAGCAGGTCGTTCCAGACCCACAGGAACTGGAAGATCGCGAACGAGGCCAGCGCCGGGGCGCACAGCGGCAGCACGATCGAGCGGAAGATCTTGAAGTGCGACGCGCCGTCCACCACCGCCGCCTCCATCAGGTCGCGCGGCAGCTGGGCGATGAAGTTGTGCAGCAGGAACACCGCCAGCGGCATCGCGAACATGGTGTGCGCCAGCCAGACCGGCGCGTAGCTGCCCTTCAGGTCCACCGCCGGGATCAACGTCAGCGGGCCCAGGTGCGCGCCGCCGGAGAACAGCCGCAGCAGCGGGATCAGCGCCATCTGGAGCGGCACCACCTGGAGCGCGAACACCGTGAAGAACACCGCGTCGCTCCCCCGGAACCGCACCCAGGCCAGCGCGTAGGCCGCCATCGCCGCCAGCACCAGCGGGAAGAGGGTGGCCGGGACGCTGATCGCCAGCGAGTTCACCAGGAAGGGCATCAGACCGGTGGAGACGCCGGAGCCGCCCTCGAACAGCACCGCGTGGTAGTTGCCGAGCCCGAAGTCCGGGTGGAGCAGGGCGTTCCACCAGCCGTCGGCCGTCACGTCCTGCTTGGGACGCAGCGAGGTCACCAGCAGGCCGAGGGTCGGGATCGTCCAGAGCACCGTCATCGCGATCACGAACACCGAGGCCAGCGGGCTGCTGAAGGCCTTCCGCACGGGGTTCCCCTCAGCCGTACGGCGGTCGGCGGGACGACGACCAGCCCGGCGACGATCAGCCCGGCGACGATCGGACCGACGGTCGGCAGGCTTCCGGTCGACGGGTCCCGCGCCGACCGCCTCCCCCTCAGGAGTACTCACCGCACCTCACGCTCCCTCCGCAGCTGAACGATGTTGTAGGCCACCAGCGGCAGCACCGCGAGGAACAGCAGCACCGCGAGGGCGCTGCCCCGCCCGTCGTCGAACTGCACGAAGGACTGCGAGTACATCTCGTTGGCCAGCACCTGGGTGCCGAAGTTGCCGCCGGTCATGGTGCGGACGATGTCGAAGGCCTTCAAGGTGATGATCATGACGGTGGTCAGCACGACCATCACCGTGGTGCGGATCATCGGTACGGTGACCGACCAGAACAGTCGCAGCCCGGTCGCGCCGTCCAGCCGGGCCGCCTCGGTCACCTCGTCCGGGATCGCCTTGATCGCCGCCGACAGCACCACCATCGCGAAGCCGGTCTGCACCCAGACCATGACCGCCATCAGCAGGAAGGTGTTCAGCGGCTGGCTGAGCAGCCAGTTCGGCGGGTCCGACCAGCCCACCGCGTGGGCGAGTTGGCTGAGCAGACCGATCTGCGGCTGGTCCTTGCCGCGCGCCTCGTAGACGAACTTGAAGATGATCGAGGCGCCGACCAGCGATATCGCCATCGGCATGAAGATCAGCGACTTGTACACCGCCTGACCGCGCATCCGGTCCACCAGCAGCGCCAGCACCAGGCCCAGCCCGGTCGCCACCAGGGGCGCGACCACCAGCCACAGCAGGGTGTTGAGCAGCACCTCCCGGATCGAGTCGGTGGTGAAGGCCCAGCCGAAGTTCTCGCCACCGACGAACCTGCTGCCGTCGGCGTTCTGCAGGCTCAGGTAGACGGTTCGGACCAGCGGCACCACCAGGCCGACCGCCAGCAGCAGCACGGCCGGCCCGAGAAAGACCAGCACGGCCAGCGGTCGGGCCAGCCGACCCCTGGCCCGGCCGGCCACCAGGAAGACCAGCAGCAGGATGCCGAGGAAGCCCGCGATCGCGCCGATGCTGTTGCCGAACTTGACCGCCGCGTCGCCCCAGGCGCCGGCGGCCAGGGAGTCGGCGGGAGGCAGGTGGTCGGCGGACGGCAGGTGGTCGACGGACGGCAGGAAGTCGACGGACGGCAGGAGGTCGGCGGACGGCGGGGAGCCGGGTACGGACATGGCTGTACGTCCCTTCGGGTCCGGTGATGGGAAGGGGGCGGGGGGGGGGGGGGGGGGGGCCCCCCCCCCCCGCGGGGGGGGGGGCCCCCGCCCCCCGGGGGCGGGGGGGCGGGGGGGACCCCGCCCGCGCCCCCGGGCGGGCCGTGGTCG